>NZ_JBAVZJ010000469.1:0-6851 GCF_049588695.1 Robiginitalea sp. | reverse complement strand
GGCGTCCCATAAAAAACTCCTTGAAAAACAATTGAAAACTCAGGAAACCCTGTTTGCAGAAGTACCACTCCAAACAACTGTAGCCGATGCGATCCGAAACTATGCGGATACATCCGAGACGGATCTCATTTTCCTGATACGGCATAAACACAGTTTTCTGGAAGCCCTCACAAAAGAAAAAGTGGTAAAGCGTATCGCTTTTGATACACATATACCACTTTTAATCCTGCCCAGGAAGGCCTAGAAGAACAGGGCCTGAAGATTACGCTCATTGAAACTGAGCAGGGGTAGTTGGTTCCGGGAAGCCATTTGTTTGACGCGCCCCCTGTGAAAGAGCTTTTTTGGCACTCCTTTATGGATGCGTTCCAGCATGGCGATCATCCCCGCATGTTGTTTTTCAGTATACTTTTCCAGGGAGGCTATAATATTGTTTGATTCAAGGACTTCAAAGTGAATACGGTCGTAATCAATTTTAGTTAAGACCATTTCGCGGAACCACTCCATCTGTGAATTTCCGGCGTATGATTTATCTGCCGTGACGTGGACCACACGTATGTCTGCATTCCAGATTTTTGCCAGTTCCACAACTTTTTCCAGTGCCTTGATATCCTCCACTTCAAAATCCGTGGCATATACCAGGTCTGTGAGTTTTTCGAACTGGTGGTCTGAAGGTACCGTCAGTACGGGGCACGGCGCTTTGTCAATGAGTTTTTTCGCCGTACTTCCCATAACCAGGTCTTTGAGAACACTTTCTCCCTTCATGCCCACAATAATCATCCGTACATGCCAGTCAGTTGCTTTTGAAATAATCCCGGAGAGGACAGACATATTCTCAACAGCTTCGAAGACAAGGTCTTCCGGGCGGGTTTCAGTTTCGCCTATAATGCTTTCGTAAAAATCGATCAGTTTTTTTCGCTCATGGCCCCCGGTATCCTTTCTCAAATCCGGGAAAGGAGCCTCTAATTGTGTCCCCAAAATTGTAGGCAGGTCGTAGACATGTGTAATCACAAGGCGCATTCCCAGCATTACACTCAGACTGTTGGCATATCTCAGGGCACTTGCCGAGGCCATGGAAAAGTCGGTTGCGTAGAGGATAGATTTCATATTCGTTTGATTTAAGTGTCAGATTCTATTTTATGTCATAAATGTAGTTCAACAGCTGCGATGCCCAAATGATTTGCATCAGTCTGGAAAAGGCCCGGATCAGGCATGAGCTTTAGATTTCACTGATATTTAAAGGAGTTCAGGTTCGAGTTCCTGCGGGAACTCTTACTTTTGTCTTTGTTTCAAATTTTCAGTGATGGAATCCAACAAAGCCATATATATTGCTACTATTGAAGCCAATAGTGGCAAGTCCATAATCGCACTCGGACTCATGCACCTGCTACTGGGTCGGATGGCCCGGGTCGGGTACTTCAGGCCTATAATCAATGATTATCCGGAAGGGGTAGAGGACAACCACATAGCGACCATTCTCTCCTATTTCAAAATTCCCATGCAGTACGAGGAGGCCTATGCCTGTACCCGAAGCGAGGTGGTCCAGAAGAACAGTCGCAACCAGGAGGATCAGGTCCTGGATAAGATTATTGCGGGTTATAAGGCCGTCGAGAGTAAATTTGACTTTGTGCTTGTTGAAGGCACCGATTTTGTGGGAGAAGGAGCGATAATTGAATGGGATTTCAACGTCCTGATCGCTAAAAATCTCGGGATACCGGCCATCATAATTTCCAGTGGGCGCAGTAAGGGCATAGAAGAATTTGAGAACTCCCTGGTGCTGGCCTGCGATTCCTTTGCAGACCGCGGGGTTAAAGTCCTGATGGTGGTTGCCAATAAAATAGAATCTGAAAACCGTGAAATGGTGCTGGAAAGGCTGGAGAAGGAGCTTCCGGCGGATACCTTAATTGCAGCCATTCCCCACAACCCTGCCCTGGCCTATCCCAGTATCCGTGAAATTGTCGCGGCCCTGGATGGAATTGTATTGTTTGGTGAGGACCATCTGGACAATCGGGTTGGGCATTTTGGGGTTGGGGCCATGCAATTGCGGAATTACCTCACCTATATGGGTCAGGACAGCCTGGTTATTACCCCGGGAGACCGGGCCGATATTATATTAGGCGCCCTGCAGGCCAATATTTCCAAAAATTATCCAACGGTTTCGGGGATTTTTCTAACCGGCGGACTCCTACCTGAAGAATCAATCACCAGACTGATCGAGGGGCTTTCCGAAGTCGTTCCGATTATTTCAGTTCAGCAGGGGACTTATGCTGCCACCAATCAGATCGGGGATGTTAAACCCCGTATTTATCCCGAAAACCAAAGAAAAATCGAGCGCTCCCTGAAAGAGTTCTCCAGGTTCGTCCCGGAGGAAGCTTTGGCAGAACGCCTGGTTACCTTCCGCGCCAATGGGATAACCCCCAGGATGTTTCAATACAATCTGTTGAAAATGGCGCAATCCAGGCGCAAGCGCATCGTACTGCCCGAGGGTACCGACGAGCGCATCCTCAGGGCCACCCGCGACCTGATACAAATACAGGCAGTAGATATTACCCTTTTGGGAAATCTAGCTGAAATCCGAAAAAAAGTGGACTTGTTGGGCATCGATCTGGACCTGAACACGGTACAGGTCATAGACCCTATGGATTCGCCTGATGCCGCCGATTACGCCAAGACCCTGTACGAGCTTCGCAAGCACAAGAATATGGATCCCGCCACGGCCCGGGACCTTATGGAAGATGTTTCCTATTACGGTACTATGATGGTCTATAAGGGGCATGCAGATGGTATGGTATCCGGAGCAGTACACACTACACAGCACACCATTCGCCCTGCCCTGCAATTTGTAAAGACCAAACCGGAGGTATCACTGGTCTCCTCCGTCTTCTTCATGTTACTTTCAAATCGTGTTGTGGTCTTCGGGGATTGCGCTATCAATCCGAATCCAACTGCCGAAGAGCTTGCAGCCATTGCTATTACTTCGGCAGATACGACTATTGCTTTCGGACTTGATGCACGCATTGCCATGCTGTCGTATTCCTCCGGAAGTTCCGGTCAGGGTGCGGACGTGGATCGGGTACGGGAGGCTACAGCCCTGGTGCGTAAAGAGCGGCCGGATCTGAAAGTAGAAGGCCCTATTCAGTATGATGCGGCAGTGGATTTGAAAGTAGGTAAGAGTAAACTTCCGGATTCTGAGGTTGCCGGAAGGGCTACGGTTTTTGTGTTTCCGGATCTCAATACCGGGAATAACACGTATAAGGCGGTGCAACGGGAAACAGGAGCCCTGGCCATTGGACCGGTTTTACAAGGGTTGAACAAGCCCGTAAACGACTTGAGCAGGGGTTGTACTGAGGAGGATGTCTTTAACACCGTAGTGATTACGGCCATCCAGGCCCAGAGAGTATAGCCTGGGATTATCGTGGGATATATAAAATAAAAAGTCATGAAGGCAAGGATTCTGGTATTGAATGCAGGGAGCTCCTCCCTGAAATTTCAACTCCTTAACATGCCCGATGAGGATACCATCTGTAAAGGTACCGCAGAGCGACTCGGGACTGAGAACGGATTCCTGTTTGTTGAAATAGGCGGGAAGGAATGGAATGAGGAACTCGGAGCGGCAGATCATAAGCAAGCGCTGGAACGGGTAGCCCAAATTATAAGTGAGATGGAGGTGTCTCAGGCCGCAGATGACCCCGGGATTCATGCCGTGGGGCATCGGGTGGTGCATGGCGGATCTGAGTTTTCATCAACCACTGCCGTTACCGAAAGTGTAAAAAAGCAAATCCGTAAACTCTCGGCATTGGCCCCTTTACACAACCCCCTTAACCTGCAGGGTATTCTTTTAGCCGAATCTCTCTTCCCCGAAGCCTTGCAGGTAGCCGTCTTCGACACGGCTTTTCACCGTAGCATCCCCGACAGAGCCCGATTTTATGCGATTCCGAAGGCTTTGACCGAATCAGAGGGTATTCAGGTGTACGGTTTCCACGGCACCAGCCATAAATATGTATACGACCAACTCGCACCGAAACTGAATAAGGAATCCCGGGTGATTAGCCTGCATCTTGGGAATGGTTGCAGCGCTACCGCTATTCAAGGCGGGAAGAGCGTGGATCACAGCCTGGGGTTTACACCTTCCAATGGGCTGATTATGGGTACCAGAAGCGGGGATATCGATTTTGGAATTATTTTCTATTTGACTGAAACACTGGGATATTCCCAGGATGCGGTCAATACCCTGCTGAACAAGGAAAGTGGCCTTTTGGGCCTTACCGGGTATACAGACCTGAGGGACATACAGCAGGCAGCAGCCGGGGGGGACAGCTCCTGCCAGTTAGCCATGGAGATGATGGCGTATCGGATTCGGAAGTACATCGGGGCGTATACGGCGGCTATGAACGGACTGGATGCCCTTGTATTTACGGCCGGGATGGGAACGCATTCCGCCGAATTACGTCAGATGGTTTGTGCTGATATGGATGTTTTCGGAATTCATCTCGATCAAACACTCAACACCCTTCCCTCCGGGGGGAACCGGGCCATCCACCATGAGGATTCCCGGGTTCAGATTTGGGTGATCCCCACGGATGAAGAACTTGAAATCGCCAGGCAAACCTATGATCTGCTCGAGGGGGAACCCTCAGAATAGGCCCATAGGGATGGCTCTTTCGATCAAAATGCACCTTTTGAAAACAGGCTTTTAATAACAAGTCTTTAGTAGCTCGAGCCTTCAGGTGCGGAAAGCATTTGAATCCCGGGCATAGGAAAAGACCAACGACTTGAATGCCCTGAAATCGGAGTTAAAACGCGTCATTTTTTCTTTCAGGGACCTATGGGTGTCCCGGTATTTCTCATCTGCAATACCTTTTACGCCTTTTTCGATCCGGCTCAACACGTGCTCGTGTTCCCGGATTTCCTCCGCCAGATATTCAAAGAGCATCTGGTGCAGGCGGTCCAGGTCGCGGAGCATTTCGGACGTATCTATTCCTTTTGGCTTCGGGGTTTTAGCACCTTCTAAAAGGGATGTAAAAAAGCGGGTTTCATCCTGCCAGAAGGCCACGGTTTGTAACCATTCCAAGCTTTCCCTATGCAGACCCTCCAGACTTTCGGGCAGCAGATAGTCAAATGTGCTAGGGAGGTTTTTAGTACTCATAATAGTGTTTTTAAGGGTTTTGAAATTCATCTTTGAAGGTATCGCGGAGCAAGTACCGCGCCCGGGTCAGCATCTCGTCAATCCGCGACACTGAAAAGCCTTTGATAAGCGCAATATCCTCAGGGGTGAATAATTGTTCAGTGGCCAGTTCAAAGACAGATCGCATAGTAGGGGGGAGGTTGAAAACGGCGGTTTCTACCAGGCCTTTTGGGTCTTTTTCCCCTTCTTTTCGCTCGAGTAGTGCCATGAGTTCTTCGTGGGAATCATCGAGAAAAATATTTTTGAGCAGATACTCGTGATTTTTATAGGAGATGTCATCGAGTTCGTCCAGCATAACCAGATCCCCATCTCCGTCTGTGCTATACTCTTCCTTCATCTGTTCTCTTTCAGCCCGGGAATACGCATCGATGTCATCGTAAAAGTATGAAGCGAACTCCTCTTCGACCTCCATATCCTCGAGTAACTTATCGGCCCTCTTAAACAGCCAGGCATGGAATTCTCCCGGATCCCCAACCTCATCCAGTTTATCGTTTATGTCTATAATCAACTGGTCAAAAAGGTCTTCTGGTTTATACTTGTTATGTGAAATCACCCCTTTTGAAAGGGCAATTCTCAGCCCACGGGTGATATAGCGTTTTACATCCGGAAGTACTTTAAGCAGTAGTTCGTTAAAGGCCCTTGCCTTGCCTTCGGATCGCAGCCTTTGCAAGGTTGGGAAACTCTCATTTACGTACCGATGGAATTCGGCCTGTCTTTGGTCGTAATGCAGTGTGTTTTTCATCTTACTGATTCCTTAGGGAGTTGACCTTGAAGGTCTTCATTTTCAATTCAAATTAAAATGACCTATATCATTTTGTTCTCCTGAATGATACAGATCATTTCTGAACCCGAAACGGATTTCTAGATTTATAACTCATATAAATGTTTAACCTTTAAACCTTGAGCTATGAAAACAAATAGCGTAAATGTAGTATTCGGACTTCTGGCAGGTGCCGCGATAGGAGCTGGATTTGGGGTGTTATATGCTCCTGATAAGGGCTCAAAAACCCGAAGGATGATAAAGAGAAAGGCTGTTGATGCCAGTAACGACCTGACGCATCGGATTAGTGAGGCTAAAGAACAACTCACACAATCCGCCGCGAAGAAACGCGAAGCCTTTGAGCACCGCCTGGAAGATTCCCTGAGCCAGATGAGTTACAAAGCCGATGATATTATTGCAGGGCTTGAGCATAAACTAGAAGACCTTCGCAAGAAGAACGCCCAACTCCAAAAATAACCCGTATGGCTGCCCCGGCATATCAGGAACCGGTTTTAAAAGTTGTAGGATCTGTGCAGTCCTATGTGGATTCGAGTACGGATTACATTAGATTGCAGGTATTCAAAACGCTCATGCGATTGATGACTTCACTTGTGAAATCTTCAGTTCTGGGCGTTTTGATTATTTTGGCATTGCTATTCCTATCGATTGGTGCTACACTGGCTTTGGGAGCTGGGATAGAGAATTATCCACTGGCTTTCGTACTTATGGGAGTTTTTTACCTCCTTGCAGCTGGCATTGCCTATACTATGAGAGGTCGTTTGGAGCAATGGGTATTGCAATCCTATTCGGATTTATACTGGAATGAAAACTAAATACTATGGAAACCCGGTTTTCGTCATTTGAACAAATTGACAACCGTCTTGAGATGCTGCAGACTCAAAGACAGCT
>NZ_JBAVZJ010000468.1:0-3223 GCF_049588695.1 Robiginitalea sp. | reverse complement strand
GATCAAAACGGGGTTGCATCAAAAACCGGGTTTCCTTTTTCGTCCCCCACCACCCTTCAAAACGCGGGATATCCGGATCGTTCAGGTGCTATTCAGCGATAAACACCCCTGAGGCATTTCCCGGCCCGCTATTCATGTATTTATAACTGCACCAGGAAGCGAAATCCACCCCCCATTCGTGCAGCTCGAGCCGGACATTCCCCGCGGCATGTGCCAGATCCCAACCGACAAAAGCTCCTGCGGCTCGTCCGGCCCGGGTGATCTCCGCCATATCCAACACCTGTCCGTTGTAGTAATTAACCCCTCCCATTAACACCAGGGCCAATTCGTCTTTGTGTTCTTCAACAGCCTCCAAAATATCTTCGGTGCGCCAGTGGTGTTCCCCGGGTCGCTTCGCCACTTCTACGATGGCATCCTCCGGGGCATAGCCGTGGAAACGCAACTGGCTTTGGAGCATATACTGGTCCGATGGAAAGGCTTTTTCTTCGCAAAGGATCTTGTACCGCTTACCCCTGGGGCGGTAAAAGGAAACCATAAGAAGGTGGAGGTTGACCGTCAGGGTGTTCATTACGGTAACTTCCCTTTGCCGGGCACCTACCAGCGGGGCCAATTTTTCGGTCAGCCGTTCGTGATAATCCCACCAGGGCTTTTCGGCATAGAAATGGCCTTCTACGGCCAACTCACGCCAGTCCGTCATAATTTCATCCACAAAAAGGGCGGCGTTTTTAGGTTGCAGCCCCAGGGAATTTCCCGTAAAATAAATAACGTCGGAACCGTTTACCTGTGGAAAGTGAAAGTTCTCGCGGTACTTGTGTAGAGGGTCAGAAGCATCCAGTGCCTGGGCGAAAGCTTCGGTATTCTTGAAATCCATCGGGTGGGTTTTGTTCAAAAATACGACGAACTATTCAATTGACGGCCCGGTTTTACGATCGGAATTCACTTCGTCTTCCCTAAGGCGCATCTCCAATAGATGTGGGCTAAAACCAACTTTTTTATAAGCTTTCAGGGCGGGTTGGTTTCCGGGGTAGACCGTCAGTCGCATTTCCTGAAGTCCCCGCCCCAGCGCCCATTGCTTCAGGGCCATCACAATACGGCCATTAATCCCGTAGCCCCTGTAATCCGGGAGGGTATACATAAATCCGAAGTAGGCGTAGGCCGAATGGTCGAGATAAGGGCGGGGTGTTTTTTGGGTGGCATACCCCGAGGCCACCGCCTTCTGACCGACCCATGCCATCAGGAAATGGGTATTGGGATCCGTAACCAGCGCCTCCATATCGTAATAGTGAACCGGATCCGGTCGGATGGTTGGGTCGAAAGGTCGCTCATCCCGAATGAGCCCCTGCTCGAATTGCCTCAGCACGGGAATGTCCTTCAGGGTTGCTTTTTGTAAGGTAACTTTCATAGTCTCCGGATTTACATAGAAATGAAATATAGGAATCATTTGAATACTCCGGGATTTCAATTAAAAAACCCACAGTCCGGGGCTGGGTGAAAAGGCCCTGGATTTATGTATTTTCGCAAGAAAAGCGCATGCATTTTCTATCTGCCGACCTGGAAGCCTACATCGCTGCAAACAGCGAACAGGAGCCAGCCCTTCTGCAAGAACTGACCCGGGAAACACACCTGAAGGTCCTGATGCCCCGGATGATTACCGGACATTACCAGGGACGGGTTTTAAGTTTAATCTCCACCCTGCTGCGCCCAAAGGCGATCCTTGAAATCGGCACCTACACGGGTTATTCGGCCCTCTGCCTGGCGGAAGGGCTTTCCCCGGACGGCGAACTCATTACCATCGATAAAAACGATGAGTTGGCAGGAATACAAAAAAGCTATTTTAACAGGAGTCCGTACGGTTCTCAAATCAAGCGTTTTACCGGACTGGCCCTTGAGGTGCTTCCCGAAATTGACAAAGTCTTCGATTTGGTTTTTATAGATGCGGATAAAACGGAGTATCCGCAGTACTTTGAACAGGTACTGCCCAAGGTGCGGCCGGGAGGTGTCATCCTCCTGGACAACGTGCTGTGGTCCGGAAAAGTAGTAGAACCCATCGGGGCCAAAGACCTCATCACTCCGGTCCTCATTGACTTTAATAAAAAACTGAGTGAAGATACCCGGGTGCGGACCGTTCTCTTACCGGTACGCGATGGCCTTACTTTGTGTATGGTGAAATAAAACGAACGGCTATTTCCTGCGGATGGTCCCGCCCACGTCATCCAGCTTCTTTTTGACGTCCTCGAAGTCCTTTTGAAGCTCGTCGGTAATGGAAGTGTCTATACCCTGTTTTTCGGCGCTGTTGTGAATCTCCCGCTTAATATCGTCTGTGGCGTCTTTGAGCTGTCTCATTCCCTTGCCGAGGCCCTTTGCGATGCCCGGAATTTTATCCGCGCCAAAGACCATGACAACAATAAACATTATAAAGAATATTTCTGCCCCGCTTATAAATAAAAAGTGACATGCCATACCACAAATATACTGAAGATTCCATACCAAAATAAAAAGTCCCGGCATCTCTGCCGGGACTTTTTAAATTTAACAGGTGTTTATTCCCCTTTTATGTTCTCTTTGAACTGTTGGAATTCGGAAGGGGCATCCTCCTTCGGCCAGCTGTTGTTCTGGGTATCAATATCCGCAGTCTCCATTTTAGGATCGACCACGATCCCCGTGAGTTCGGTCTGGGAAGAAATCACACGGCTCACCTCCGCATCGTTCTTCCTCCAGATCTCCGGTGGGTACGTCACGGTTTCTTTTGTTCCATCGGCATAGGAATACTCGACAATCAGCGGCATAGGAATCCCCCCCGGTTTGTCAAAAGTGACCTGGTAGAAGTATTTGGGTTCCTGTACCTGGGCCCGCTCCTCCACGGACATATTATCCATCATAAACTCCTTGAGGGGCTGGGAGGTTTCAGAAGGTGATTTTCCCTTCATGGCCGGATCGAAATCTTCACTGTCCTCTTCGGCCAGGTAGACCAAAGGTGGCAGGTCTGCCTCGCTAACCCCGTTGGCTTCCATATATTCCTCCATTGCGGCCGTAGGGGTATCGCTCACATAGTATTTCTTAACTTCCTTTACCCCGATGTCCACGTAATCCGTAGTATAGAACCAGGACCTCCAGAACCAATCCAAATCCACTGCAGAAGCATCCTCCATCGTCCTGAAAAAGTCTTCGGGAGTCGGGTGCTTGAATTTCCAGCGCTGGGCATAGGTTTTAAAGGCGTGGTCAA
>NZ_JBAVZJ010000467.1:0-1744 GCF_049588695.1 Robiginitalea sp. | reverse complement strand
GCTGTAAGTGCGGATGGAAAAACCGGTGATGGGGCGGGCATTCTCATCGATATCCCCCATGGATTCTTAACAGATGTATGCGACTTCGACCTTCCGAACCCCGGAGGATACGCGACTGGAATTGTTTTCCTGCCACCGAGCACAAATCAGCAGGGGTATTGTATTCGCATTTTTGAAGAGAGTTGCGGCAAAGAAAATCTCGAGGTGCTGGGATGGCGCGATGTACCCGTAGACGCCACGATACCCGGGCGGATCGCTGCTGAGACTGAACCCCACGTGAAACAGGTGTTTATCCGGCCGCTCTTTACCCCGAAGGATCCACTCCAATTGGAAAGAGCCCTGTTCATTGCCCGTAAACGGGCCGAACACGCTATTTGCGATTCAAGGCTTTCAGAAAGCAATTATTTCTACCTGCCCAGTTTGTCCACGCGTATCATCATCTTCAAAGGACTTCTGATGCCTTTGGATATTCAAAAGTACTACCTGGATCTCCAGGACCCGAGGGTAGTCACTCGCCTGGCCCTAGTGCATCAGCGGTTCTCAACCAATACGTTTCCAACCTGGGACCTGGCACAACCCTTTCGATATATGTGCCATAATGGCGAGATCAACACTTTGAGAGGTAATATTTCACGGATGTATTCCAGGGAAGAGCTATTGGCCAGCGACTGGTTGGGAGAAGACCTGAAGGAAATCCTCCCCCTGGTGCTTCCCGGTAAATCAGATTCAGCCACAATGGATATGGTGGTGGAACTCCTGCTAATGAGTGGTAGGTCACTGCCCGAGGTCATGATGATGCTTGTACCCGAAGCCTGGGAAAAAAATAAGGACATGTCCCCATCCAAAAAGGCGTTCTACGAATTCAATTCATGCCTTATGGAACCCTGGGACGGTCCGGCTTCCATCCCATTCACTGATGGGAACTACATCGGAGCCGTACTTGACCGTAATGGCCTCAGACCCTCTCGTTATTCCGTCACCAAAGATGGGTACGTGATCATGTCTTCTGAAACTGGGGTACTGGATATTGCTCCGGAAAATGTGGCCTTTCACGGTAGACTGGAGCCCGGGAGGATGTTTCTGGTGAACATGAAAGAAGGACGAATCGTCAATGATGAGGAAGTCAAGGAAGCTATTGCATGTAAACTTCCCTACGAAAAATGGTTGAAGGAAAACCTGATCCAGCTCAAAGACATACCCTACAGCAAAGCACCCCTGCAGGAAGATAAGGTACCCCTGGCAAAACGAATAATTGCCTTTGGCTATACGCAGGAAGAGATTCAGAATATTGTTTTACCCATGGCTCGCGAAGCCAAAGAACCTATAGGCTCTATGGGTGCCGATACACCTGTTGCCGTGCTATCGAATCGTCCACAACTGATCTACAATTATTTCAAGCAGCTTTTTGCCCAGGTGACCAACCCACCCCTGGATGGTATCAGGGAAGAATTGATTTGTGACATCAGCCTAACCCTGGGCAGGGACCAAAACATTTTTGACCTGACCTCAGAACACTGTCGTAAACTAAAGATTCACAACCCCGTCATCTCCAAAGAGGATCTGGATAAGATAAAGCGGTTTGGCCAACGGCCCGAATTTAAGGTCCTGTCCATTACAATGCGCTATGAGGCCACCCGGGGTCTCAATGGTTTGGAAGAAGCCCTTGAAGCCCTCCTTAGAAAAGCCTCAGATGCTGTGAATCAGGGTGTGCGCATATTGATCCTCTCCGACAGGAATACTGATG
>NZ_JBAVZJ010000466.1:0-6925 GCF_049588695.1 Robiginitalea sp. | reverse complement strand
GGCTGTGGAAGGAGCCCTCTGGAACCGTTATGATGAGACTGAGGAGATAGCAGCAAACGCGGACCACCCCGTGGCACGTATGCGTTATAAGCTCATACAGTCCAGGGTTTTGGATAAAAATGATGTTTTTTTACCGCTTTACCCGGAGGTTCAGAAACTCGCTGAGGCCGAGTACCAGCGCTTAAAACCCATGGTGCTTGGAAAGACCATTCCAGAAGTCCAACAGGCCATACAAAGCAATGCGTTTTCCTACGAAGACCTTACCCGGTTCTTTCTTTATCGGATATATAAATACGAGCTCGATAATACCACTACGCTTAATACGGTGATCGCTTTGAATCTCGATGTGATCGAGGAGGCTAAACGGCGGGATGCCGCCCTTAAGGCAGATCCCGAAACTTCCCGCCATCCCATATTTGGAATGCCTGTGCTGCTAAAAGATAATATTAACACCGAAGGGATGCGCACTACGGCCGGAGCGATTGCACTTCAGGACAACAAAACCGGTGATGCTTATATCGTGGAGCGGCTCAGGGAAAAGGGTGCTTTGATCCTGGGGAAGGTGAACCTCAGTGAATGGGCCTATTATATGTGCAGTGGGTGCCCGGTAGGGTATAGCGCCATCGGAGGACAAACCCTGAATCCCTATGGGCGAAGGACATTTGAAACCGGGGGTTCGAGTTCAGGAAGCGGTACAGCTATGGCTGCCGGATACGCCATGGGTGCTGTGGGGACGGAAACTTCGGGATCTATCCTTTCGCCTTCGAGTCAGAATTCCATCGTAGGTTTAAAGCCAAAGGTTGGCATGTTGAGCCGCAATGGCATTGTTCCCATATCGGGAACCCTGGATACACCCGGCCCCATGACGCGGACCGTTACCGATGCAGCCATTCTCATGGACGCCCTGCTGGGATATGATGTTTTAGACCCGGCTGCCTTTAATGTGAATTGGGGCGATAACTGGTATGAGAAACCTACTCCGAATGCCGTAGGCGGACTGCGTTTGGGTGTTTTTAAATCCCTTATGGATTCAGATACTTTGTACCGTCAGACGGTCACAAACCTGAAGAATGCAGGGGCCAAAATCATTGAGTTTAAAGATCCGGAAGTGGAACAGGAGGGCTTTCTGACCTTATTGAATCTGGATATGAAAAGTGCACTGCCCGAGTATTTAAGCACTCAGATTCTCGACACCCTTGCCGTAACCGTGCGCTCGGTCGAAGATGTCGTTGCGTTTAATCAGCAGGATCCTGACTTGAGAATGCCCTATGGGCAGGAACGGCTGGAAGGAATTCTGGCAGACAAAACTTCAGAGGAAGAATTTCTGAAAATCCGAAAGGGACTTTTGGATGGGGGGCGTCAATTTTTTGACGAACCCTGGGAAGCGCATCAGCTTGACGGAATTTTATCTATCAACAATCGACATGCGGGGTTTGCGGCCACTGCCCAAAATCCTGCAATTACAGTTCCCATGGGATATCGGGAGAGCGGGGAGCCTGTGGGCCTGACCATAATCGTGCGAGGGTTTCAAATTCCGCTTGCTTTCCAGATTGCCTATGCCTTTGAAGCCTTGCAACCTGCAAGGAAGGCGCCTGCGGGATATGAGTGATTAACAATGGAATTTTTCTAGAGGCCCATCATTTCCGAAAGTCGCTGCCATAAGGCATTGTCAAAGCTGGACGGTCCGACCAGTGCGTCCCCGGCGTCATTACCCATCCGGATCACAACAAGGTTTTGGGAGGGGACCACATAGAGTTTCTGATCGTTTTTGCCCAGGCCTGCTATAAGATCCGCGGGTGCTGAAGGTATCAGCGACCCTGAGAATACGACCTGGCTACCGGGGGCCATATACCGATCCTTGCCATTGAGCCACCACAGGTAACCATAGGCCTTGTTCATAGACTGAGACGTACTCAGCATATCTGCAGTGTATCTACCATCTTCGAGGATGACTTCGGAGTCCCAGACCCCTTTGGAGAGTACCAGAAGGCCAAAACGAGCCATTGAACGGGCTGAACTGTAATAAATATTATTTCCTTCACCCTGTGCCAGCCAAAATCCATCCATACCGATCCGATCCCGGAGTACCCTGTTAAAATAGGGGCTGAATTCTTCAGAAACAGCTTCGGCGACTACATTTTGTAGTAAGGTATAGGGACCATTGTGATAGGCCCATCGCGAACCTGAGTCCGCTTTGAACTGCAAGCAATTTGGAAGTGTGCATTCAAAAATATTTTCATCCAATCCGGTGGTCATCCTTAACTGGTCTGCAATCCGGATCTTTTGCTCCTTTTCAGGGGGTGCTGTAGTCCAGCCTTCTCCGAGATAATCGGCCGTTGAATCTTCAAGCTTTAATTTCCCTTCTGCCTGTGCAATACCAACGGTAAAAGCGGTCAGGGTTTTTCCTGCTGAAGCCCAATACCAGAGACTGGACTCCGTAAAGTCTCCGAAATAGGATTCCATCACAATTTTGCCGTCTTTCAGGATGATAAAGGCCTGGGTGCCTTCAGCTTCGAGATAGGAAACAAGGGAAGTCGCCAATTCCGCATCCCATCCCAGACCTTCCACAGATATAGTCTCCCACTGCCCACCTGCCTGTAGAGGCGGGTAGTACAGGTTCTGAGGAATTACAGGTGGATCTTCGGAATCGGCCTCGCCTGTGGTTACTTCCGATTTAGAACAAGCAGAAAGGACCAGACATATACAGCCCATTTCCAAAAGGATGCGCAAGCGTTTAACCCGTACTATGAAAAACCTTTTCATCGGTTTATTTTTATTGTTTTTAATAGGTCAGATGTAATTCGCCAAAAACCATCTCGGTTGGTGTCAAGAATTGTTATGGCTCATTTCATAGAACCAGAACGTAAAAAAGGTATATTTCCTTGTAAAAACTCGACAAAACTCAGGTATATCGTATTTTTGCCGCCAATAAAGAGGTATGAGAACTAAAACTCGCGCGAAAAACCGTATTAACGTCATCACCCTGGGATGTTCCAAGAACCTCTATGATTCTGAAGTGCTCATGGGGCAGTTACGGGCCAATGAAAAAGAGGTAGTCCACGAAGGGGACGGAAATATTGTGGTTATAAACACCTGTGGTTTTATTGCGAATGCCAAGGAAGAAAGCGTTAATACCATCCTGGAGCAAGTACGTGAAAAGGAAGCGGGCCGGGTGGATAAGGTTTTTGTAACCGGTTGTTTAAGCGAACGGTATAAGCCGGACCTCGAAAAAGAGATTCCCAATGTGGATGCTTATTTTGGGACACAAGACCTCCCCAGACTCTTGAAAGCACTGGGAGCAGATTATAAACACGAACTTGTCGGAGAACGCCTGACAACTACACCTTCGAACTACGCCTATCTGAAAATTGCAGAAGGGTGTGACCGCCCGTGTTCATTTTGCGCCATACCCCTGATGCGGGGTAAGCACCGCAGTACACCCATTGAAGCATTAACGGAACAGGCGATTTCCCTTGCGGCCAAGGGCGTCAGGGAGCTGATACTCATAGCCCAGGACCTGACTTATTACGGTCTTGATATCTATAAAAAAAGGGCTTTGGCTGAATTGCTGCAGGAGCTTTGCAAAGTTGAGGGCATAGACTGGATTCGTCTTCATTACGCCTTCCCCACCGGTTTTCCTATGGATGTCCTTGAGGTAATGCGCAACGAACCCAAAGTTTGCAACTATATCGATATACCCTTGCAACATATCGCGGATCCGATTCTTAAAAGTATGAGACGGGGGACGACCCGGGAGAAGACCAATGCCTTGCTGGAGGCTTTCCGCACACAGGTCCCCGGAATTGCCATTCGTACCACGCTTATCGTGGGGTATCCGGGTGAAACCGAAGCTGACTTTCAGCTCCTCAAAAATTGGGTCAGCGAGCAGCGCTTTGAGAGGTTGGGTTGTTTTACCTACAGTCATGAAGAACAAACCCATGCCTATAACCTGGAAGACTCCGTCCCTGAGGACGTCAAACAAGAACGGGCCAATGAGATAATGGAGATTCAGTCTCAGATTTCCTGGGAAGCCAACCAGAAAAGGATTGGCCAGGTCTACCGCTGTATGATCGATAGGGTAGAGGGGGGGTATTTTGTCGGTCGCACCGAGTTCGACTCTCCGGATGTTGATAATGAAGTGCTTATAGACGCTTCTAAGTACTACCTGCGCCTTGGAGAGTTTGCTGAATTACGGATTACAGAGGCATCCGATTTTGACCTTTATGGCGAACCGGAGACGGGGGTAAAATAATCTGTTTTTCAGGATACAGCATCATCCTCTGAGGCTTCCTGTGCCTCGGTATTTGCAGCCTCACTATTGAGGTTATTCCTGAGAATATTGAGTTTTTTCATTTTTGCCTTCCAATTGTCCAGGCCTTTTTTCTTCTTTTCCAGATTTACCAAAACTTCCTTCACCAGCGGATTATCTTCAGAAGGTTCTGAAAAAAAGTTGAGGTTATTCTCCAATTGACGAATTTCCCCTTTTACTTCCTCAATTTTTTTACGGATAAACTGCCGTTCCTGTTCTATGGCATAGGAATCTTCTTCTTTGGCCAGATCGGCGATCCGATCCCCGTATTTCAGAATTTCAGCTTCCTGCGACCCCACATTGAGTTTTCGGAATAAGGCGTCGAGGATTTTATTGAATTTCGAAGTAATGTGCATCTTGTTCCTGGGGACATGCCCGATGTCCTTCCATTTTTTAACGAAGTCCTTAATGGTGTTCAGGTCTTCTTCGCGCTTCCCCGTCAATTCAAAGCCCTTCAACTGGTCGAGTACAGTCAGTTTGAGCTTGAGATTCTTCTTTTCCTGGTCAAACGCACTATTCTTTTTGCTGTGCAGGCGGTCGAAGTAGTGATTGCAGGCGGCTTTGAATTCTTTCCATATCGCATCCGAATATTTCCGGGGAACGTGCCCAATTTCTTTCCATTCCCTTTGAATTTTTTTCATCTCAGGCGTGACAGTATCCCAGTCCTCACTGTCCTTTAAGGCTATCGCGCGCTCAAGAAGGCTTTTCTTCCGGTCCAGATTAAGGTGTTGTTCTTTTTTGAGGTTCTTGTAAAACGCATTCTTGCTGCGATTAAAATTGCGGACAGCGGCCTTGAATGCACTCCAGGTAGCTTCATTATCCTTTTGGGGAACCTTACCGGCCTTAAAAAACTGATCCCGCAGTGTTTCGATTTCCCGGATTTGTTTCTGTATGCCTTTGTGGTTTTTGGCAACGGTGGAACTCACTTCTTCAATCCGTGCAATGATCTTTTGTTTTTCTTCCAGATTGCCCTGGTAACGCTTATCGAGTTCCTGAAAATAGCCCTGTCTGCGATCGTGCATTTTCCGGGTAGCTTCACTGAACCTTTCCCAGATTTCTTCACGGTGTTCCTTGCCGACAGGTCCAATGTCTTCTTTCCAGATTTTATGTAGGATCTGTAACTCCCGAAAAGCTTTATTGATATCCGGTTCCTCCAGCAGGGCTTCGGCCCTCTGGCTCAATTTTTCTTTTTCGACGAGGTTATGTTTGAAGTCCAGATCCCTCAGCTCCCGGTTCAGGGATAGAAAATCGTAAAATATTTCCAGGTGATGTTGGTAGGTACGCCATACATCGTTGTACTGGGTACGCGGCACAGGGCCGGCCTTTTTCCACCGCTCCTGAAGCTCTTTAAAACTCTTGTATGTGGAGTTCATGTTTTCCTCCACATTGACCAGGCCTTTGAGCTGTTCAATAATGGCGAGTCGCTCCTCCAGGTTTTGGTTTAATTGTTTCTCCAGGTTTTTGTAGTACTGACTCCGCTGCTCCCGATATTCAGAATACAGTTCGTTAAACTGCCGTTTGGTTACCGAATTATAGCTGAAATCAGACGCCTCTCCGCCACGACTGATAAACTCTTCTTTTTTCTCTTCAATAAACTCCTGGAATTTCAGGTTAAACTCTTTGCGAATGGCCTCTACATGACGCCGTATGGACTGCACTTTTTCAGATCGCATAAGACGTTGCAATTCCCCAACCAGATTTTCCATAGAAAGGGAATGATAGTCTAAAAAGGGAATCTGGTGCCTTCGCTGATTTTCGGTATCTTCAGCATCTTCGGCAATTGTTTTGTCGATATCCTCATCAGAGTCTTCACTATCGTCTGAATCCTCTGTCTCTGCTGTTTCCTTAGAGTCCCCTGGTTCTTCTGACGGTTTTTCAGTCTCCGGGATTTCTGGTTTTTCATCGGTTTGGGGGGCAACGGATCCTGCTGCCGTTTCAGGAGCTTCTTCAGTTTTGGTCGCCCGCTCCCGGACCTCATTAGTCATTTCTTCAGGGGAAGGGACGGGCGTATTATCAGAAATATTTTGGCTTGTACTTTCGGGAACTTCTGTAGCGCCGGATTCAAGTCCGGGGTCGGGAGTTTCGGCTGTTTGCGTTGAGCCTTTGCTTTCAGGGGTTTCAGGTCCTGGAGTATCGGGTGCTGAAGCAGAAGTTTCCAGGTTTTCGTTAGCAGTTTCCACGGTTTTGTTCCCAGGTTCCGCTGTTTCACCTGCATGAGGTGTTGCCATCTCCCCGGGAGTTTTATCGGTTTTTAAACTGCCTGCCAATTCCGCGTCCTTTCCCTGATCCACAACAGGTTCGGAGTCCGGAACCGGTCTCTTTTCTCCTATGGGTTTGGCAGGTTTTTCTTCAGGTATGGTGTTTGCCTGGTTCTTCTCAGACTCCGTTTGGTCTGTCCCCCCTGCAAGTTCTTCCTGCAGTTCATGTTTATCCGCTTCGGGCATTGTCGTCTATTTTCGGAATACGTAGATCTCCTTTTCCAAGATACTAACATGTGGCCTGACCACAAAAGGTATCTCAATTCTTTTTTCAGGAATCCCGTTATAAACTAAATCCCGCCTCCCCGGTTCCATATTTCCCAGGATGCTTCAGCCTGCAAATGGAGCATTTCCAATC
>NZ_JBAVZJ010000465.1:0-1610 GCF_049588695.1 Robiginitalea sp. | reverse complement strand
GGGTAAAGGGGGCCGCCAGGGCAATCGCACAGGGACAGGCGATGATCAAAACCGCCGTAAGCACATTCAGGGCCCGGGAGGGATCTATAAAAAGCCAGGTTCCCGCAGCCACAAAAGCAATGGTCAGTACGGCAATTGTAAATCGTTTTCCAATCCGGTCCGTAAGATTCCTGAAGGTTGTTTTTGGGTTCCGCGAGAACGCTGCATCACTCCAGAGCTCAGTGAGATAGCTTTGGGAAACCGGTTTGAGTACTTCGATCTCAATAGCCCCCTGAAGCTGCTTGCCACCTGCATAGAGGCGGTCTCCACTCTTTTTGGAAAGGGCCCGCGCCTCCCCGGTCACAAAACTGTAATCGACCCGGCCTTCCCCCCTCAGTAAGATGGAATCGGTGGGAATCAGGGAATTGCTTTTAATCAAAAGGCGGTCTCCCGTGACTACTTCATGCACCGGGATGCTCTCCTCAGATCCGTCCGTTTTAAGGCGCGTTACGGCAATGGGAAAATAGGACCGGTAATCCCTTTCAAAAGACAGAAAAGCGTAGGTGCGCTGCTGGAAAAATTTACCGAGTAGCAGGAAAAAGACCAGGCCGGACAAACTGTCAAAAAACCCCTGTCCCAAATCCAGGGCAATCTCAACGGTACTGCGAATAAAGAGGACGAGTATCCCAAGGGCAATAGGGACATCGATGTTGAGCATGCCGGAGCGCAGGCTCTTATAGGCTGAAGTCAAATACCCGGAACCGGAATAAAAAACCACGGGGAGGGAAAAGGCAAACATAATCCAGTGGAAGATACCCTTGTACTTATCCAACCAATACTCCCCACTTTCAAAATACTCGGGAAAGGAAAGAAACATGATATTCCCAAAAGCAAAGCCCGCAATACCCAGTTGGTAAATGAGTTTACGGTCTACTTTTTTGGCACCCCCTTCGTATTGTTCCAGGGTAATGGAGGGTTCATAGCCGATCGCACTGAGCAAACTCACCAGTTCTTTCAGGCTGATTTGTTCGGAATTGAAATGAATACGCGCCTCTTTTCGCGGGAAATCCACCTGGCTGCTGTATACCCCGGGATTGAGCCGGTTCAGGTTTTCCAGCACCCAGATACAGGAACTGCAGTGGATGTGTGGAATACTCAGACTGATGATATGGTGTGAGTCATCCTGGAACTCAAGCAGGCGTTCGGCGATCAGGGGGTCGTCCAGGTAGTCGAATTTTCCCTGGCTGAGTTCAGGCGTTTTCCCGGCCCCGCCTTCCAATTCATAGTAATAGCTCAGGTCGTTATCCCTGAAAATAGTATAGACGGTTTTGCAGCCGTGGCAGCAAAAGGACTTTTCGTCGAAATGTACCTCTTCAGTTTCACAAGGAAGACCGCAATGAAAGCAATTCGTACGGGGCATTGGAATGGTTTGCAGCTTTGAAATTATAAAAAGCTGAGGTTCCGGCAAAGGTTGGGGAATGTTAAAGGAGAAAAGATGACACTTGTCAGCTTTTAAAGTCTTCAGAAAATAGCTACTTTTATTTAAGAAATCAGACAATTCCAATGGAGGAGCGATGTGAGAACTGTATTGTTCGCAAGTTCAATGCTTTAAGGGCCATGAGTAAGGAGGA
>NZ_JBAVZJ010000464.1:0-8078 GCF_049588695.1 Robiginitalea sp. | reverse complement strand
ACTTAAACCACTCCTATGAGTGCCAGTAACATGGTGATCAGAACAGCTCCGAGAATCAGAACCAGGATCACAACCATTACACTGAGGAAGCCGTTTAGTAAACGGGTTCCCAAGGAAAAATCATGTGCCATTTTCATATAGTTTCTAACAAGATACTAAAAAACAGCACATTGTGTGGTTCTGCCCCTTTCAAATCGACCAAGCGGGAGATTCCCCCTATTATCCGCGCCATCTATATAAAAGTTGAATGACTTAAGGATACACAAAGTATGCTTTGAAAGCTTTGAATTATTTTTTGCCTCCACTGAGTTTTTCACTCAGCGCTTCCAGAGATATACCTTTGGTTTCGGGCATCATAAAATGGACAAAAAGCAGTTGGAGAACCATCATAAAGGCAAAAAACGCAAAAACCGGCCCGGGCCCCACCCAACTAAAAAGTACGGGGATGGAAGAGGGGATAAGCCAGGCGAGAATCCAGTGTACAGAGGTGCCGAAGGACTGACCCGATCCCCGGAGGTGATTGGGAAAGATTTCGGAGATAAATACCCAGATCACTGCGCCCTGCCCAATCGCATGGGCCGCGATAAAAACAAAGAGGAATACGGGGACCATGATCCCCGACCACTCCAGGATAAAGGCTGCAGCCACCAGCCCAAGGGAGATAATATAACCTACCGACCCGATGTACATGAGTTGTCTTCTCCCCAATCGGTCGATCAGGTAAATGCCCAGGAGTGTGAAGACCAAATTCGTAAATCCAATGCCAATGCTGCTCAATAGGGCCGTATTCTCACCCAGTCCTGCCTCTTCGAAGATCCTTGGGGCATAATAGAGAAAGGCATTGATTCCGGAAAACTGGTTGAAAAGGGCAATCAGAAAAGCAAGGGCCAGCGGGAAGCGATATTTTCCCATAAAAATGTGTTCTTGTTTTCCCCCGGAACTGGCGGACCGTGCCATGTCCTGCCGGAGGCGGTCCACGGTCAGTTCAGATCCGATACGCTTCAGGATCACAGCCGCTTCTTCCTGGGCTCCCCGGGTAAGCAACCATCGTGGGCTTTTGGGGAGTCCCAATGCGAAAAGGGTATAAATGGCGGCCGGAATAGCCTCCACCCCAACCATCCAGCGCCAGTCGTTGTCTCCGATACCGTTAAGGAGGTAGTTTGAAAAAAAAGCAATCAGGATTCCAAATACAATATTAAACTGGTAAAGGCCTACCAGGCGCCCGCGCTGCTTTGCGGGGGCGATTTCTGAAATATAGGTGGGTGCAGCTACCGTAGAGGCGCCAATTCCAAGACCTCCCAGGAAGCGGAATATCCCAAAGGATACGGGGTCATCGGCAAGGGCGGAGCCAAGGGCCGAAAGGGTATAGAGAACCCCAATCCAAAAGAGGGTCTTTTTCCGTCCTATTTTGTTGGTGGGTATTCCCCCAAACAGGGCCCCAATCACAGTCCCGAATAAGGCCATACCGATAACTACCGTACCGTGAAAGGCATCTGATGTTTCCCAGAGGGCCTGAAGCTTTTTCTCTGCACCGCTGATCACAACCGTATCAAAACCGAAAAGGAATCCGGCCAGAGCGGCAATAAGGGAAATTCGAAGTATTTTGGGATTCATGGGCGTCAGGCGGTTGATAGGAGCCCTAAATCTAGCTAAAAAATCTTAAGGGATAATAGACCGTTTAACCCAACAGGGAACGGACACCGCTGACAATGGTATCGCTGGCCCCTTTATGCTTGTGGATATACCGTGAATTGATATCCCCCATTTCGGATCTCATTTCCGGGGATTCAAATAATCCCTGCATGGCTGTAGTAAAATCCCCGGTATTGTGAACCACCTGTATACCCCCCGCACGCACCAGGGCTTCTGCCTCCAGGAAGCCTTGAAAACCCGGTCCTATGAGAATTGGGATACCGTAAACGGCAGGTTCCAGGGTGTTGTGGAGGCCTGTGGCAAACCCGCCTCCCACATAGGCGATTTCTGCATAGGGGTAAGTTCGGGAAAGCAAACCAATGGTGTCCAGGATAAGGACGGAGGCTTCTTCAAGACCCCCGGCCTTTCGACTGGAATAGCGTATGGTCTTTTTCTTTAGGAGGTGCTCCAGTTCGTCAATGGTTTTCGGGTCAATTTTGTGGGGCGCCAGGACAAAACATTGCCCGTCCCCGGCCTGATTGATGTAGGGGGCGATCAGGCGGTGATCTACTGGCCAGCTGCTGCCGGCTACAAAGCACTTCCGGTTTCCCTTGAAGGCATCCATAAACGGCAGGGGATCTGCCGTGTTACTAACTTCGAGTACGCGGTCAAAACGCGTGTCTCCACTCACAGTAACGCGTTTTATCCCGAGGGAACGAAGTCTTTTTTTGGAACGGGAATCCTGAACATAAAAATGGTTCACACGCCGGAGCGCCGCCCTAAGCAGTCCCCCATACCATTTAAAATAGGCCTGGCGCTTGCGGAAAATAGCTGAGATCAGGAGGATAGGAATTTTTTGGCGGGCCATTTGCCTGTAGAGCCCAGGCCAAACTTCGTACTTGACAAAAAGGGCGATCTCCGGATGTACCACAGAGAGGAAAGTGGCTGTGTTCCAACTGCTGTCCATAGGCAGATAAGCGACCAGATGGGGCGATAAGGCGTCTTTTTTGACCTCATACCCCGAGGGAGAAAAAAAGGTTACAAGGAATTGGTAATTCGGATAGGCCTGGAAGAGTTTGTCCAGGACAGGAGATCCCTGTTCGAATTCACCCAGGGAGGCGGTATGTATCCAGATGAGTGGTTTCTCCGGATCCCGCATACGCTTCAGATAGGGTATGGTGTTTTTCCGGCCAATGACAAATTTACGGATGCCCGGGTTGCCGAGGGCGATCAGCTTAAGGATATTCCAGACAAAAAAAACTGCTAAATCGTATAGGAAATACACGTTCCTCCTGGTTTCATTCAAAAATACGCTTCTTAAATGAATTGGTTGTTGACCGCCCCTATTTTGCGTAAGTTTGTGAGAACAAATCACCTTCGATGCGAAAAATTCAAATGGTGGATCTGGTCTCTCAGTATCAGGACATCAAACCACAGATTCAGGAGTCGTTTTCGCAAATTCTGGAAAATGCCTCTTTTATTAACGGGCCTGAAGTCTCCGGATTTCAGAAAGACCTTGAAGCCTATTTGGGAGTGAAACACGTCATTCCCTGTGCCAATGGAACCGACGCCCTTCAAATTGCGATGATGGGGTTGGGCCTGGAACCCGGAGATGAAGTAATTACAGCAGATTTTACCTTCGCTGCCACCGCAGAAGTCATCGCACTTTTGCAGCTGACTCCCGTTTTGGTGGATGTAGATCCGGAGACCTTCAATATCGACCCCAAGGCCATCCGCGATGCCATTACCCCAAAGACCAGGGCTATTGTGCCCGTCCACCTTTTCGGGCAATGCGCCCCTATGGAAGAAATTCTGGAAATTGCCCGGGAGCACGATATCTACGTAATCGAAGACAATGCCCAGGCCATCGGGGCGAACTACAAGTTCGCCGACGGACGCCTCCAAAAAGCGGGTACCCTGGGAGATGTAGGTGCAACCTCCTTTTTTCCCTCCAAAAACCTGGGATGTTATGGCGATGGAGGCGCAATATTCACCAATAACGATGAACTGGCCCATACCATCCGGGGGATTGTCAATCACGGAATGTATCGAAGGTACTATCACGACGTGGTGGGGGTGAATTCCCGCCTGGACTCGCTCCAGGCTGCGGTATTGAGAGCCAAACTACCGCATTTAGACAGATACTGCGATCAGCGCAGGGAAGCCGCCCGGTTTTACAATGCCGCTTTTTCGGGTCATGCCCAATTGACGGTTCCCGTAACCATGAGAGGCTGTGAGGGTATCTGCGACACCTGTGATTGCCATGTTTTCCATCAGTATACCCTAAAAGTGGGAGGTGGAAAACGCGATGGCCTTGCCGATCATTTGGCTGGGCTTGGGATACCTTTCGGTATTTACTATCCGATTCCCCTGCACCGTCAAAAGGCGTATCTGGACAGCCGGTATGCCGAAGATGATTTTCCGGTTACCAATGCACTCTGCAAGGAGGTGATTTCGCTTCCAATGCACACCGAACTCGATGAAGAACAACTGCGATTTATAACATCAGCGGTACTTGATTATATGAACCAGTAGAGCTGTATTTATTATACCCAGGATCGCAATATTTAAATGGAATTCTAAGACTCAATTAAACCACATTTTATGCAAATTGCTGTTACCGGAGGACTTGGCTTTATCGGTTCTCATACCACTGTAGAACTTCAACAGGCCGGGTATGAGGTCGTCATTGTAGACAACTGTTCCAATGCGTCCGAGAGCGTCCTTGACGGAATTGAGCGTATTACGGCAATCCGGCCACTTTTTGAAAAATTTGACCTGAGGGATCGGGAAAAGGTCAGGCACTTTTTCAGCAAATACCCCGATCTCCGGGGGATTATTCATTTTGCGGCATCCAAGGCCGTAGGGGAGAGTGTGGAGGAACCTTTGCTGTACTATGAAAACAACCTGGCCACCCTGGTGTATTTATTGCAGGAACTTTCCGAAAAGGAACAGGCCCACTTTATATTCAGTTCTTCCTGCACCGTATATGGGCAGGCCGATACCATGCCTATTACTGAAGACGCTCCGGTACAACCTGCGGAATCCCCTTATGGGAATACCAAACAAATAGGGGAGGAGATCATCCGGGATACCTGTAAAGTCCGGCCGGGGTTACAGGCGATTTCCCTTCGCTATTTCAACCCTATAGGAGCCCACCCCTCCGCGGAAATCGGGGAACTTCCCCTTGGGGTGCCTCAGAACCTGGTCCCTTTCATCACCCAGACGGGCATTGGCATGCGGGAACAGCTCTCGGTCTTCGGGGATGATTACCCAACCCCTGATGGCACCTGTATACGGGATTATATTCACGTTGTGGATTTGGCAAAGGCGCATGTCATTGCGATGGAACGCCTTTTAAAGGGTGAGAATTCAGCGAATTACGAAGTTTTCAATGTAGGGACCGGTACGGGGAGCTCCGTAATGGAGGTCATTCAGAGTTTTGAGCGGGTCAGTGGGAAGTCCCTTAATTATAAAATAGTAGACCGGCGTCCCGGAGATATAATCAGTGCTTACGCCGATACGCGGAAGGCCAATGATGTCCTGGGGTGGCGTGCGGGGTCTACCCTGGATGATGCCATGCAATCTGCCTGGGCCTGGGAGCAGAAAGTGCGAAAGAAATAACCAAATATAACAACCAATCCCTATGAAATACCTGTTAACCCTTATTATGCTGGCCTTTGTATCCACGGGCCTGGCACAGAAAAAATTTATACAATGCGGGCAAATACTCGACGTCGCCTCAGGGAAACTCGTAAAGGAGAAAACCCTTGTGATTGATGGAAACCGGATCGCGGAAGTGCGGGACGGCTATGTAGTGGGAGCCACAGCAGATTCCGTGATCGACCTTCGCACTTCAACGGTACTTCCGGGTTTAATCGATATGCACGTGCATATTGAAAGTGAATTCAGCCCTACGACCTATATAAAACGCTTTACGATGAATCCGGCAGATGTGGCTTTTGAATCCGCCGTCTATGCCCGACGAACCCTTATGGCCGGATTTACCACAGTACGCGACCTGGGAGGGTCCGGGGTGAATATCGCTTTAAGCAAAGCTATTTCTTCCGGGCTTACCCCCGGGCCGCGTTTGTTTACGTGCGGAAAAGCTATTGCCACTACCGGTGGGCATGCAGACCCCACCAACGGCAGGAGTATGGAGCTTATGGGAGATCCCGGCCCTGCAGATGGAGTAGTCAATTCCCCGGCAGACGGGCGTAAAGCAGTGCGTCAGAGGTACAAGGATGGTGCAGATGTCATTAAGATTACGGCAACTGGCGGGGTCCTGAGTGTGGCCAAGAATGGTCAGAACCCCCAGTTTACCGTAGAAGAAATACGCGCCATAACCAATACAGCCAAAGATTATGGAATGCTTACCGCGGCACATGCCCATGGTGACGAGGGGATGCGTCGTGCCATTGAAGGAGGTATTCAAACTATCGAACACGGAACCCTGATGAGTGAAGCCACCATGGACCTGATGAAGGAAAAAGGGGTGTATATGGTGCCGACGATTTCCGCCGGGAAAGAAGCGGCGAAGAATGCAGAAATACCTGGATTTTTCCCACCGGTTGTAGCCCGGAAAGCACGAGAAATAGGACCGCAGATTCAGAACACGTTCGCCAGGGCTTACAAGCGGGGCGTACCCATTGCCTTTGGTACGGATGCAGGAGTTTTTCCCCACGGGACAAATGCCCAGGAATTCGGATATATGGTGGAGGCGGGAATGCCCGCTGAAGAGGCCCTGCGCGCCGCGACCATTACGAACGCCTCCCTGCTGGGGATGGGCTCAGAACTCGGTCAGCTCAAGGCGGGATTTCTCGCCGATATCATTGCTGTAGACGGGGATCCTATACGGGACGTCAGCGTGCTTAAATCCGTGCGTTTTGTGATGAAAGACGGGGTAATCCACAAAGACTAAAGCCCCGGGGATTTGTCGAACACTGGGGATCATGCGGCGGAAGGTAGTGCAGAGGGCTTGCAGGTGCTCCAACAAGCCCGTAATTCCCGATTGCTCGGCAGCCTGATGCTTCAACTTCAAAAAGACTATGGCCGGGCCGGACTGGACTTTCCGATATTGGAAAAGTACCTACTCGCTGAGGATGTTCCCGAAATTTTTGCAAGCCTTAAGGAAGGTGTTTATCGGCTCTTGATGGAGCATTTTGACCAGTATCTCAATCTCATGTATGCGGTGGATCTTCCCGAACGCGACTTTCAGGGGATTGATCCCGGGGATGCCGTCGAGGCCGCCCATCAACTCACTGGTCTGATCTTAAAACGGGAGTGGCAAAAAATACAATGGCGCCGGAATTACCCCGGGTCTGATCCCGATCAGAAATAAACCCGGACGAAAGGAAGCCAGGGGGTCGAATACAGGCTTTTAAAGTCATCGTATAGCACATCATACCGAATCCCGAATGTAACAGGCCCGGCACCGTAACCGACACCCAGATACAGGGCAGGCACCCAGTAATTTTCACTAAAAAATCCAAAATCCTGATCTACATACAACTGTTCAAATTCGGCAGAAAGTTGGAGGGCCGCGATTGGGTTTGCCAGGGTAATCAGGCTTCCCCCAAGGGCATTGAAACTTGTATCCCCTACTTTTGAATACGTATAGTTGAGCCCCACACCCGCTGCCAGGAAGTCGTTTATCTGGTAGATGGCCTGAGGGGTAAGGCTAATCAGGAATGCATCATTACCAAAAGACAAGCCAAAGCCTCCCCCGTAACGCATCCGCGAACCGAATGTATCGGTATTTGTGGGAGTCAACTGCGCTGTCGCGGTATAGGAGCCCATGCATAGAACCGCCAGAATAAAAAGGGATCTCAAAAGACCAGTTAAGGCACATTTCACGGTTGCCATTTTTAGGAATTACCCGTAAATATAAAGGAATACGTATGAAATATTGTATTTTTGATCTTATTTTGCTTTAGGGAAAACGCAAGCCTTTTTTATGGATAAGTACTCCTTTTTGAATGCGGCTCACACCGCTTTTTTTTCAGATTTGTACGACCAGTATCTCGAAAATCCGGACAGGGTAGAGCCCAGTTGGCGGGCTTTTTTCCAGGGATTTGATTTTGGAATGGAGAGTGCCCTGGAAGAAATCGGGATTGATGCCCAGCAGGGATTGGTTCACACCGGGGGCGGTACCTCCGTTGCAATGCCCCAATCTATGCAGAAGGAGTTTCAGGTCATCCGGCTAATCGATGGCTATCGTTCCCGGGGGCATTTGTTTACACAGACCAACCCGGTTCGCGAGCGAAGGAAGTATTCGCCCAAACTCGGAATTGAAAACTTTGGCCTGGAACCTTCAGACCTGGACACGGTCTTTAACGCAGGGGAGGTACTGGGTATTGGACCCAATACCCTTGCCGGGATAATACAGCATTTACAACGGATTTACTGCGATGCCATTGGAGTGGAGTATATGTACATCCGCAAAC
>NZ_JBAVZJ010000463.1:0-7137 GCF_049588695.1 Robiginitalea sp. | reverse complement strand
GGGATGCCTGATACGTGGTGGTTTTGCCCTTGGAGCCCACGGTGTGGTTAAAATGGGTGCCAAGATTTATGGGCCAACTACTGCAGGCCCGTATTGTAAAATTGGAGGTGAGATAAATAATTCTGTGCTTTTTGGGTATTCAAACAAGGGGCATGACGGGTTCCTGGGTAATGCTGTTTTGGGGGAATGGTGCAACCTCGGGGCGGACACCAATAATTCGAACCTAAAGAACAACTATGCCAAAGTGCGGTTGTGGAACTATGCCTCCGGGCGCTTTGACCAGACCGGGTTGCAATTCTGTGGACTGGTAATGGGGGATCACAGTAAATCTGCCATCAACACCATGTTTAATACCGGGACTGTAGTTGGGGTGAATTGCAATATTTTTGCATCGGGATTCCCCAGAAACTTTATCCCGAGTTTTAGCTGGGGAGGGACTGCCGGCTTTAGCACCTATCTCCCCGAAAAGGCTTTTGAGGCGGCTCGTGTAGCCATGCAGCGCAGGGGGGTGGCATTTACAGCTGAGGATGAAGCCCTGATGTTAAAAGTGTTTGAAATTTCCAAAACCTATCGCAAGGCCTGACTACCGGAGGGGCTTCCCCTGTAATACCTTGATTTTTTTATCTTTGGAGCCCTTTAGACAATAGAAATCCCTTATGCAACGTACCGTAGCTTTTTACACCCTGGGATGTAAACTGAATTTTGCAGAGACCTCTACCATCTCAAGAGCGCTTGAAAAGGAAGGATTCCAAAAGGTGTCCTATCCCGAAACAGCGGATTTGTACGTGGTCAATACCTGCTCAGTAACGGAGAATGCCGATAAAAAATTTCGTTCAGTAGTCCGTCAGATACAGCGGATCAACCCTGAAGCCTATATTGCCGTGGTAGGGTGTTATGCCCAGTTACAACCCGATGAGATCGCTTCCATTCCGGGGGTGGATCTGGTTCTTGGAGCTACAGAAAAGTTTAATATCACATCTTATCTGGAGGACCTGGAAAAGCAGGAGGCGGGGCAGGTTCACTCCTGCGAAATCAGCCAGGCAGATTTCTATGTAAGCAGTTATGCCATAGGAGACAGGACCCGGGCATTTCTTAAAGTCCAGGACGGTTGTGATTATAAGTGCACCTACTGTACCATACCCCTGGCCAGGGGTATCTCCAGGAGTGACTCTCTGGACAATATTCTTTTAAAAGCGGCCGAAATTGCCGGGAAGGGAATTCGGGAGATTGTCCTGACCGGGGTGAATATAGGAGATTACGGTAAAGGGGAGTTTGGAAATAAAAAACACGAGCACACTTTTTTGGAGCTCATTCAGGGTTTAGACAAAGTCCAGGGTATTGAACGCCTCAGGATATCATCAATTGAGCCTAATTTACTCCAAAATGAAATCATCGATTTTGTCGCGGAAAGCCATGCGTTTGTACCCCATTTTCATATCCCTTTGCAGAGCGGCAGCAATACGATACTTAAAGCGATGCGACGGCGCTATCTCCGAGAGTTATATGTGGAACGAGTGGCGCGCATCCGCTCTGTAATGCCGGATGCTTGTATTGGGGTTGATGTGATTGTCGGTTTTCCGGGCGAGACAGAGGAGCTATTCAGGGAGACTTACGATTTCCTGCACGCCCTGGATATTTCATACCTCCACGTCTTTACCTATTCTGAAAGGCCTGATACCCCTGCGGCGTCAATGGCCGGCAGTGTGGGGCAGGCCGAACGAAAAAAACGCAGTAAAATGCTCAGGAGCCTGTCTGCCAAAAAAAGGCGGGCCTTTTACACTACCCAGCTTGGGAAGGTGCGTACGGTCCTGTTTGAAGGAGAAAATAAAAAAGGCTACATCCATGGATTTACCGAGAATTACGTCAAGGTGAAAACCCCCTGGGATCCCGGCCTGGTCAATACTTTGCATCCCATTCGCTTAGAGGGTATAGATGCGGATGGATTGGTTCGTATTCAGCGGTTGGAGCCAATTGAACTCCCATAAAAAAACCCGGCGAATGGCCGGGTTTTTTTATGGTAAATGCATTAGTGCCAATATCAAATCCGGATACCTACAGGCAACATTTCTTTATACTGTCTGTTGTTTCTTAGGAAACCTGCAATTTGCGGACTGGTCGGTACTACTCTTAAATTCTGCTCCTGAATATGATTCAGGACCGCTTTAATGAAATCCTCTTTAAATCCCTCTTTAGTAATTTCTTCAGGAATAACGAGTTTCGTCAGGAAAACCTTACGTTCCTGGGAGGCGTATTCAATTTTTGCCAAATGTCCGTCCATTTGGGCTTCAAATTGGCGCAAAAAAGCATTATCCTTGATAGCCAGATCACTCATATAGTTTGATTTAGTTTTGGTTTCAGATAAAAAAATTACGAACTATGTGATCGTAATTAGAACTTCTTGGACTGCCCGACGTGGATTTGGGAAGCATAAGTTTGGGCAGCGTACAAAAGTACTTAAAAAAATGCTAAAAACCTAGGAAAAGCCGCGTTTTGAAAACCCTCCCTGTTGAGAAAATTCATGTGTATTTTGTCCCGGGCCTGGCAGCGAGCCCCAGGATCTTTGAGCACATTGTATTGCCCCCCGACCAATTTGAAGTGCACCATCTGGATTGGTTCCTCCCTCCCTCCGGAGCCGATCTCGCGGAATACGCCCGAATAATGTCGGAACGGGTAACACATGATGCTCCGGTTCTTATCGGAGTTTCCTTTGGGGGCATGCTTATTCAGGAAATGGCGCGATTTCTGAATCCCCGGAAGCTGATTGTCATCTCGAGTATAAAGTGCAGGGATGAGATGCCCAGAAGATTATGGATTGCCCGGTATACCCGACTGCATAGACTACTGCCTACCGGGGCAGTACAAAATCTTGAATCACTGACCCGATTTGCTTTTGGAGATGCGGTACGCAAGAGGTTAAAGCTCTACGAGCGGTATTTGGGGATTCGAGATAAGGAGTATCTGGATTGGGCCCTCGAGGTTATTGTTCATTGGGACAGGGAAACCCCAGAGCCCGGATTGATCCATATCCACGGAGACCAGGATGCCGTTTTTCCCATAAGCCACCTGGGCCCTTACCTGTGTGTGGAAGGAGGGACGCATACCATGATCATACATCGCTACAAATGGTTTAATGAGCGATTGCCTGCAATAATATTGGAGGAAGCAGGTTCTATTTAATACCTTTGAGGTAATCTTAAGTCCTTTCCCATGCAACTATTGAAAAAAAGCCTGATGCTCCTTGGGGTGTTGGTCGTTTTGAGCTCCCTTGTTTTTGCCGTTCAACAGGGTACGTCCCAGAAAGAGATCACCCAAGAATCCGATGCCGACCCGGAAGAAGGAGTGCGTGTGGACCCCAACTATCGGATCTCTGCCATTGCCATACCAGAAGATTTGAATTTTGCCGGGGAAGCGGTGCCTCAGGAAGATCCGGAGGTTATGGAGCGGATAGACCGGGAATTCCTTGTAAACACATACTGGCAATCGAATGCGCTTTTGCTGATGAAGCGAGCGCATAAGTACTTCCCGATCATAGAACCTATCCTTTCAAAAAACGGTGTCCCGGAAGACTTTAAGTATCTGGCCGTGGCGGAAAGTGGCCTGCAAAACGTGGTGTCTTCGGCCGGAGCCCGTGGCTTTTGGCAGATTATGAAACCCACCGGAAGAGAGTATGGCCTGGAGATCAATGACAATGTAGATGAACGCTATCACCTGGAAAAGGCTACTCAGGTAGCTTGTGACTATTTGAATAAATACAAAGAGAAATACGGGAGTTGGACCCTGGCCGCCGCCGCTTATAACGCCGGAACCGGAGCCATTGACCGCTATATGAATATTCAGCAAACCGATGGCTATTACGACCTCCTCCTGGGGGACGAAACAGGTCGTTACGTGTTCCGTATCATGGCGATCAAGGAGATCCTGAAAGATCCTGAGACTTACGGCTTTAAAATCGGGGAGGAAGATTTTTACCAAAATGTACCCACTTTTCAGGTAGAGGTGGATACTGCCGTGAGCAACTTTGCCGAATTTGCCCAGAACTACGGGATCAGTTATAAAATTTTAAAACGACACAACCCCTGGCTCAGAGAACCTCATCTGAATAATGCATCCGGCAAAATGTATCAGATTTCAATCCCGATGAAGGGATACTACAAAGTCGGGCCTTAACCTTTCCGGGATACTGAACCAGCAGGCAATTGTGCCGGTTGAAATGTCTGGAAATGTTGTGGGCCAACTGGAATACCTTATTCAGGTAGTACTCAAGAATGCTATAAACTCATGGAGGCACTTTTCACAAATCCCTGGACAATCATCCTGCTGCTTACAGGGCTCCTGTCTGCACTGTCCGGATGGATACTGAAAAAGTATCCCCCCAAATCGATTAACTGGTTTTATGGATATCGTACCCGCCGTGCGATGAAAGGTCAGGATCAGTGGGATTTTGCCCAGAAGCTCGCCGGTCGGGAAATGCTACGAAGTGGCTTGTTACTCACTGTTTTGGGGATTGCCGGTGCCTGGTTGCCTTTATCAGATGAGGCAGCTGTTGCAGTCGCCCTGGTTCCAGTTATCATTTTTGCTTTTCTTCCTGTGGTACGCGTGGAAACTGAGCTCAAAAAACGATTTGAAGGATCCGGCAGGAACTAAGGAAGGTTCTCGCTTCCATCGTGGGCTACCCATATAGAAATACGCTTTGAGCAGCAAGTGACTCAAAGAGGATACACGGAAACCTTTTCTCGGGACTTGCCAGGGTTTTGCAGCCTAATGGAATAGCTTTAGGCAGGGGGGAGGGGCCAACCCCTTTAAAGAATAAAAAAACCCGTAAAGTTGAAAACAGCGTTTGGATTAAATCTTTTTCAACTGCTGCTGCATCATCTTTATCTGCTCGTTCAGCATGTTGTTTTTATCCAGTTTTTTGGCTTCCTGAAGCAGGGTTGTCGCTTCTCGTTTACGCCGTTTTTGCATCGCGATTCCTGCAAGACTGAGTTTTGCCATGGCCACATCGTAGTCCATATTCAATCCGAGTTTTAAGGCTTTCCGGAAGAATTTTTCTGCCTGGGTCAGATTTTTCTGGGAATAAATAATGCCGTACAAATAATTGTAATACCCCTGTTGTTTTGTCGTCAGGGCCCCTTCCGGATTTTTGATTTTTTCCAACCATTTTCGGTCCCATCCAAATCCTGCTTCCGCATGCGCAGGAAAGACAAAAGGATCAGTTCATTGCGGAAATACAGAAACACGAAGATCAGGGAAAGCAAAATCAGGAAGATACCATTCCCAATTTCCCCCTGGACAAATTGATATCCGGCCAGGGCGATAATAGCAAATGCGAGGATGAGTTTAATATTTTTATTGAACATTTTTTTGTGCGATTAAACGGTATGTGACTATTGAATTTATGTTCGTTGGGATTTCCACAGCACCCATTTGTGCGGCGGTTGAAATTCCCTCCGCTTCGCTCCGTACACTCATTTCACGGATAAACCCGCTTTTTCGGTCGGCGATTACGGTGGTTTGTTGCGTACCTTGCAGGCGCATGCTGTTCGAAGGTTCGTCAGATTTAATAATAATATTGGCCATCCCACTAATGTAGGTGCGTTTGGTGGTAAGACTATCGAGCTTCCAGTTGTTTTCAGCTTCCACCTTCCCCTCGAACCGATTGGACCACTCGTCGTTTTTGGAGACGGGTTTCCCGGGATAGAAATAGGTCATTTGCTCATAGCTTTCGGCCAGGGCCTGGGAACCGTACTGTTGTTCGAGAGATTTTTTCATGACACTTCGGGAGAACCCTTCAGGCAATCCAGACTGTTCCAGAACCTTGGAAATCATCTGTTCCCCACCGACCACCCCGAGGATGTCCCCTCGCCGGCTCAATTCCATTTGTACGGGGATATTCAGTAAACCATTGAAAATAGCAGCCTGTGCATCTCCTGCACTGGGTTCTCCTGAATGTACATCGAGGAGTACACCCTGCAAACTACTTTCGATTTTGAATATAAGATCATTGAACATAAACTCCAGGAGATACGTACTGTCCTTTAGCTCCAGTACTCGAAACTGTATGACCCCTGTAACCCGATTGGTCAGCTCATGGCTGTTATCGTCCATACTTTGGGAAATATGTTGCTCCGCTTTCTGTTCAAGGGTAAAAACGTCCCCTTTACGAAGTTTGTATCCCAGGGTATCCTGGGCCAAAAGCACCCCCGGGAAACACAACAATAGAAGCAGTCTGTAGAGGGTTCTCTCCATGGGAAATTCGCCTTGAAAAATGCAGGGACAAAAGTAGTAAAAACAATTCTAAAAAAAATTTATTCCAATTTGGGAAAGCCAAAAGTCTTCGTATATTTGCGCCCAGATTTTGCTCAGGGAAATGAGTGATTTAAATGAGCCAAAAAGCGCTTCAACATGAAAAGAACATTTCAGCCGTCAAAAAGAAAACGCAGAAACAAACACGGTTTCCGCGAGCGTATGTCTTCGGCCAATGGCCGCAAGGTTTTGGCACGCAGAAGAGCTAAAGGTCGTAAGAAAATTAGTGTATCCTCTGAGCCGAGACATAAAAAATAATGGTTTACCCATTTTCAGAAATAAATCAGGTGTTACTTGTTGAAAGTAGCACCTTTTTTTTGCCTAAAAACTATTAACCCCTCCCAGCATGCCTAAAAGAAAAGATCTGAAATCCATACTGATCATAGGATCAGGCCCTATTATTATTGGTCAGGCCTGTGAGTTTGACTACTCCGGTTCCCAGGCGCTCCGCTCCCTGAGAGAGGACGGAATTGAAACAGTACTGATCAACAGCAACCCTGCGACCATTATGACGGATCCCTCAATGGCGGATCACATTTACCTGTTGCCGTTGAATACAAAGTCGATTGTCGAGGTCCTTAAAAAACATCCGAATATCGATGCGGTCCTTCCTACTATGGGGGGGCAAACAGCTCTGAACCTCTGTATAGAGGCCGGTGAAAAAGGGATATGGGATGACTTTGACGTTCAGATCATCGGGGTGGATATCGATGCGATTAATATTACGGAGGATCGGGAGAAATTTCGCGAGCTCATGACCCGTATTGGGGTGAAGATGGCACCTCAATCCACAGCTACGTCTTTTCTCAAAGGAAAGGAAATCGCCCAGGAATT
>NZ_JBAVZJ010000462.1:0-6008 GCF_049588695.1 Robiginitalea sp. | reverse complement strand
CAGTAGGGTGCATCGATGAGGTTGCTGTAGAAACCCTGGATCCCGTTGGGTTTTCACTGGAAGATGTACTCGTGGTAGACGCCCGGATTACCAATGAAAGCAAACGGCAACGAATTCTTCTCAGCAGGCCCACTACCCTGAGTGCAGATTCCACCTATGCCGGTGTTTCCGGGGCAGCTGTCACCGTTACCTCCTCCGAAGGATCCACCTTTAATTTTGAGGAAACAGGACCCGGCCTGTACCTTTCAAATGGGATTTTTTCCGCCCTTCAGGATGTGGAATACACCCTTGAAATTGAGTTGGCTGACGGACAACTGTACCTCTCACAACCGGCTTCAAGAGGACCGGAAAGCTCGATAGACCGGATTTACGCCCAAAGAGAACTCAGCAATCTGGGTGTTGAAGGTATAAGTATATATGTGGACAGCTCCAATCCGGACCCCCGGGCAGACCGCTACCGGTACGAATACGAGGAAACCTATAAGATCATCGCCCCAAACTGGACGGCCTCGGAATTTGAGATCCTCCAGGATTTCTCTCAAATCACCGAAGGGATTTATCCGGATGTTCGCCTGGTACCGAGGGCTCAGGAAGAACGGGTCTGCTACAACACGGTAGCCTCTACCGAAATCCTGCTCTCCAATGGCCTGGAGGCCGAAACCGAAGAACTAAGTGGGAACCTGGTCCGGTTTTTGGGTAACGACAACCCTGTGATTTCCCATAGATACAGTATCCTGGTGAAGCAATACCTGCAATCTCCGGAGGCCTACAGTTTCTATACAAGCCTGCGCAACTTCTCTTCCAGCGATAATGTGTTTAACCAGATCCAGCCCGGCTTGCTGGAAGGAAATATAAAGGCGGTTAATGATGCAGAGGCCATCGTCCTCGGTTATTTCGAAGTCACTTCGGTCACTGAGGCAAGGCTCTTCTTTAATTACGAGGATTTCTACCCCGGGGAACCCCTGCCCCCTTATTTTGGCACGGTGAACTGCGAGCGTATTTTCGCTCCCAGACTTTACAATCCGCAGCGGGATGGCCCATCACCCCCGGACGAATGTGGGGCACCCCAGGGTCTGACAGAATTGATTGAGTTAGAACTTGTGGAATACTATCTGGATAATACTATTCCGCCGGGACTCTGTGAGGGGCCTTATTTCGTCACCCAACGCGCATGTGGAGACTGCACGGCTCTGGGTTCAAATATCGAGCCGGATTTCTGGGTGGAATAATTCGGGATTCCGAATACGCATTTGGCTTTCTGATCCTCATTTTAAGAGAATAATGGCCTCAATTATCGGATGTCCGAAAATAATTTATAACTTATGTCCTGCTAAAATTAAAAACCAAAAAATTATGAAATACATAGACCGAGAAATTGACCTTTACTGGATCCACATACAATCCGGTGGCAGCGGCACCAGTAAAAAAATCTATCCGCAGGCCCTGATACGTTGCTACAGCGGGGATGATCTGGTCTTGCAGGCCACGTTCTATAAGGATGGATCAAAATTTCCGGAAAACCACTACGATAAGCGTAACAAACTGGTTTACCTACGGTATCCCCTTTACATGTATCCAAACATTCTGGACCTGCTGAGAAACGAAAAACCGATTTTTTTCAGGTACGCTATCGAACTGAAGCAGGGCTTTATCCGAACGGGCAAAGAACCGGTTGGAGAAGGCGATTACGATGCCGATTTCAAAGTGGACTAAATTTCTCAGATTTGGCCATGTCTGGTGCGTTTAAGCATTCATTATTATTCTGAGTTGCCCCAGACCAACGAATAGTGCGGTATTGCAAGGCAATAGCAAATACAGGGAGGCCCCGAAAAGGCTTCCCTTATTTTATGTTAAGAACCTGGGATTCCCACCTATGATGCCGGACTTTGTCCATTCGTTTTCACCCGGATATCCCACTATGTTTTATTTGAGCATGGGGCAACGATTTCCCTTTTTATTGTACCTGTTTAGCTGTCTCACACTGTTTCCCGGAGCCCTGCTGATGGGTCAGTCGGAACATTCCGCTGATTACCTCACCTACCATTCCAGTGTAAACCAGGCGGAAAACCAACTCTCGGAAGGAAATTTCCAGGAAGCCCTAATTACATACACAGCGATCTTCGATACCTATCCCTTTGTTTTTGGGCGGGAGGCTAAAATCGCCGTACAACTTGCGCTCTATCTGAAGGAAGACGAAAAGGCTTTGGCATTGCTTCAAAAAGTAATTCATCAGGGTATAGACCTGAGAGAAGTCAAAAGGCTTCCCGGAATGAAAAGGTTGCGGAAGACCCCAGCTTGGGACCACCTTGAGAAATCGTATGATAACCTTGACGCAGCCTCCCTCCACCCGGTGGATATTCCAGTGCTAGAAGCGGTACAGGACATGTATAAAAAAGACCAGAAGAAAGCTATAGGTGCCCTGTTTCGTATGGGTGATAAGGCACAGATCGCCTATGGGGAAAAGGTCTTTGCCCCTCATAGTGAAGAACAGCTTTCGAAACTTACAGGGATTATTACAAGCGGTGGATATCCGGGAGAAAAAAGAATCCGAAACGATTACTGGGCCTCCACCATCCTGAGCCACCACAATTCAATTTCAACGGCCTATAACCAACAGGACTCTTTATATCCAAAACTCAAACCCCTGCTTCTGGAAGCCCTTAAAGCGGGAGATATTTCCCCTTATGAACTGGCTATGGTCGAAGACTGGAGAATTGCAACCATATCTGGTTGGGCAGAGCCTGGGTACGGATATTTAAACGCTCCCCGGGAACAAACCCTAAATGTAACGGACAGCCTCCGCGAGGCCATTGGTTTGCGATCTGTATCCCTGCGGAATCGCCTGGTGGCCCTGGAGGTGGAAACGGGCATGGACTTTTTTCTGCCTGATTGGGTAAGAGGCAAGATTCAAATAATAACGGAAGAGGAGTAGGCCGTTGTAGTTGACAGCTGGCCACGGGCCCCGAAATAGTTCCAACGACATCTAAATTAAGCTACTTTGGCCTGTAAGAGTTCAGCATCAGGCCGTGTGCCCAAAAGGGGTAAGTTGCGGAGGTAGCTCAAGAACGGAAAGGGCTTTATCGAGCTTCTCCAGGGAATCCGGGGCAATAATTTGGGTGTTTATCGTCATTTTGGCCGTTTCGGTTTCGAGAATATAATCCCCGGCAAACTTCTTAATACGCCGAATCTCACTGAGGCGTATGGGTTTCCCAATGAGCGTGTTTTTCTGAATGGTATCCGCTTTCAGCGTGAGGTACCCGTAATGCCGTTCATAAAAATAACTACCCATAAACAGGGCGGCCATCACCAGATAACCGATGCCCATTCCATTTAAGAAGGAAGCGTCAATCACCAATAGTGTGATTGAGAAAACAAGCCAAAGAAGCCCCTGAATCAGGTGCGACCGCAGTCTTTTTTTGCTGTAGTGGATTTTCATATCGCTTTTTCGCAATCCCAAAATAAGGCTCCTAATTCAAAAATCAAAGTACAATGTACTCCTGCGAGTGCCTCCTACTCGTCTCTCAGGACATTCCCAACCGTAGCGAAGCCTATTGTATCGTTCGGATCACCCGGCCACATGTTAACATGGCATCTCCGTAATACGGATTTCGAATTTCCTTTTGGGCACTCAACCAGGCAGCACCCTTATTATTATCGGCCATAGGGCAGGTCTGTACATACAGGGTCTGCGTCCCACTCCCTGCGTTTTCTATTATTGGAATCAGCACTTCATTGAGGCGGACAAAGTGTTTTCGCTGGGTGTCCAGCACCTCGGAATCCGCTATGGCTTTCAATGGGCCCTGGCTCGTTGAAAGGGCGGATTTTTCATCAGCACCCAGGCCTGTAGTCGGTATGGCGGACAACTGCCGGACCAGCTCCCGGGCCCCTTCCTTTACGCCAGGGGCATCTCCGGCGACCAGGGCATCCTTCATTTTTAAATAGGCTGGAATTACAGTGGCCATTTCAACAGTAAAAGCTTCGGAAAATGTTCCTGTTTTTAGGATCGATTCCGCTTTAGCGGGATTTGCCCGGGATGAATGTGAAGAGCCTTCATGCCCGGTGGGTACCGATCCAGGTCCGTCATGCATCATAGATTTTTTCCCTTTTAACTGGGCGGCTGCATCCAGGGTAAAAGTACCCCGGGTGACAATCTCCTCCCCATTGTCAAGACCCGACACCACAGTGTACGCTTCGTTCACCGCATCCCCTACCCGAATTTCGCGCATCTCAAACACCGGCGAATTTGGATCGGTTTTCACATAGACCACAGACCGCTCCCCCGTCCACAACACGGCACTTTCCGGAATGACCAGGGCTTCGTTCTGTCCCTTGGCGATAATCGCCAGATCGCCGGTCACAAACATTCCGGGTTTGAGTTTGCCCTCGGGGTTTTGAAGCACAGCCTGTACCTCAACAGTTCGGGTGGAAGCATTCAGCACCGGGTTGATAAATGAAATTTCAGCCTCAAAGGGTGTATTGGGATAGGATTTTGCCGTAATGCGCAGGGGCTGTCCTTCCCTTAAAAGAGATACCTGGTTTTCATAAGCATCAAAGACGGCCCATACCGATCCAAGGTTGGCAATTTTAAACAGGGGTGAACCCTGATCTACATAATCCCCGACCTGAACCCTAATCTCCGAAACGGTGCCTGCAACCGTGGCGTATATGGGGAAATACTCCTGTACACGCCCTGAGGCCTCAATCTCCGCAATCTGTTTTTCGGTGAGTTTCCAAAGTTTCAGCTTGTTCCTAACGGCCTTGTAAAGCTCCGGCTGGCTGGCCTTCAAGCCCGAGGCTGTAATGAGTTCCTGCTGGGCAGAAACCAGTTCGGGTGCATAGAGGCTTGCCAGTTTTTGCCCGCTTCGAACTTCTTCTCCCTCAAAATTGACAAAGAGTTCTTCAATCCGACCCCCGAAATAGGCCGACTGGGTGGCAACCGCCTTCTCATTTTCCTGAATCGTCCCTGAAAGCTTGAGGGTATTCCCCCCGGTCGTAACGGTACCCACGATGGTTGTGCGGACATCCGCCAGTGCCAGCGCATTTTTGGTCATCCTGAACTGTCCCGGAGCCAGGCCATCATCCCCGGATTCTGACGCGATAAGGTCCATTCCGCAAATAGGGCAGTCCCCGGGTTCGGCTTGTATCACCTGAGGATGCATGGAACAGGTCCATTGCTGACCCGCTTCTACCTGATGGCTGTGGGTATTCTCCTGATTTTCGGATTTCCCGAAAGTATCTCCAAAAAAGAGATATCCTGCCAACAGTCCGCCCATGGCGGCCAGGGCGATATAGAGATTTGATTTTTTCATCTTGCTTTCTTTATCAGTTTTCTAACCAATTTCAATATTCTTTAAGCGCAGCGCATTTGCAATGACCGAGACGGAACTAAAACTCATGGCGGCCGCGGCGATCATCGGGGAGAGCAATATGCCAAAAAACGGATACAGGACCCCTGCGGCAATGGGTACGCCAAGGGTGTTGTAGCCCAGGGCGAAAAAGAGGTTCTGTTTGATGTTTCTCATCACCGCATCACTGAGGTTCCGCGCCCGGACAATCCCCTTTAAATCTCCTTTGACCAGCGTGATCGAAGCGCTTTCGATCGCCACATCCGTGCCCGTGCCCATGGCAATGCCCACGTCGCTTTTGGCCAAAGCCGGGGCGTCGTTGATGCCATCCCCTGCCACGGCGACTATATGGCCTTGTTCCTGAAGTTTTTCAACTTCCCTGAGTTTATCTTCCGGGAGCATACCGGCCTTAAAATCGGAGAGGTGCAGTGCACCTGCCACCGCTCCGGCGGTCTGCTCATTATCGCCTGTAAACATGACCACCTGAATTCCTTTCTCCTGGAGGGCATGAATAGCTTCCCGACTCGTCTTCTTGATTTTATCCCCAATGACCACAAAACCCGCCACGGTCTGTTCAATCGACAGGAAAGACACCGTTTTTCCCTGTTCCTGATACCTTACCGCCTTATCCTTTAAGCCGGTTTGAATTTCAGCACCTGCAGC
>NZ_JBAVZJ010000461.1:0-7613 GCF_049588695.1 Robiginitalea sp. | reverse complement strand
GTCTATGTGGAAAGTGAGAAAGGAAAAGGAAGCACTTTTTACATAAAACTCCCCTTAATTTAGCAAGTTATGGAAACAGTAAATAAGAAAATACTATTGGTCGAAGACGATCCGAATTTTGGAATTGTCCTCAAGGATTATCTTTCGATGAATGATTTTGATGTTACCCTTGCCAAGAATGGTATGGAGGGCTTCGAAAAATTCAAAAAAGATAATTACGACGTTTGCATTCTGGATGTAATGATGCCTTACAAAGACGGGTTTACGCTCGCTCGCGAGATACGCGAAAAAAACGAGAGCGTGCCCATTGTATTTCTTACCGCAAAAACCATGAAGGAAGACGTCCTGAAGGGGTATAAAGCAGGTGCAGATGACTACCTCAACAAGCCTTTTGACTCAGAGGTACTGCTCGCCAAACTTCAGGCCATTCTGCAGCGCAAGGAATCCAACAACCTCGCAGACAGCAAGCAGTTCGAATTTGAGATCGGGAATTTTCACCTGAACTCCAAACTCAGGTTTTTGAAATACAAGGATGAAGAGCCGAACAAACTTTCACCAAAGGAAAATGAACTCCTTCGATTGCTGGCCCTTCACGAAAACGATCTGATGCCCCGGGAACTCGCCCTGACCAAAATTTGGAGGGACGATAACTACTTTACCTCCCGCAGCATGGATGTTTATATCGCTAAACTTCGAAAATACCTGAAGCGGGATGACAGCGTTGAAATTCTCAACATTCACGGGGAGGGTTTCCGCCTTGTAGTCAAAACGGACTCCGAGAAATAAGCAGAGACTCACGGGCGTGAATGGCAAGGGGGAGTGTTTACCCTGAACTATTCGAATCTTCTGAAATCTTCGTGATTGCCTTATAAACCGAAAGGCTCACGGGTATATGTATACCGTATTGGGGAGGTTCCAAAACGTCGAATTGGGACTGGAGCAGGGCAGAAGGCATAAAGTGAGACGATCTTCCGCTTACACGCTCTAAAAGTTCGTGGTACGTGCCGTATAGATATACCCAGATGATGTTTTCTTCCAGCCCTTTTTGTAAGAGTTGCCTGTAGGATTCTTTGAGCGCTGAACAAGCGATTACAGCTCCTTGACCCTGATGTTGCGTGGCTACTTTATTTAAGCGTGTCAACCAGGGTTCGCGATCTGAATCTTCAAGGGGTACCCCCTGGCTCATTTTCTGAATATTCTCGGGAGGGTGAAAATCATCCCCGTCGAAAAACGGGATATCCAGATACTTCGCAAGTGCGATACCCAGTGTTGACTTTCCGCATCCGGAGACTCCCATGATTATAAATACATCCTTTTCAACCGGCATATTCAGATCGTATATACTCTTCTATGGATTGAAGTGCTATTTCTATGGGGGCATCGTGTGGAATCCAACGTATTTCCGGATTCTTGCGATACCAGGTAAGCTGTCGCTTTGCGAATCGCCGGGTATTCCTCTTGATAAGCGCCACAGCTGTCTCGAGGTCTGTCTCGCCATCCAGATAGGGAAAGAGCTCCTGATACCCCACGGTCTGAAGGGCGTTTAGGTTGCGGTAGGGCAGGAGTGCAGCTACTTCATCCAGCAGGCCTTCCTGCATCATGGCATCTACCCGGGCTTCGATGCGGGTGTAGATAATATCTCTGGGGGCTTCAATACCCAAGGGGATATGTACAAACCCCTTGGGAGCCTTTCGCTTGCCCAGATAAGAGCTGTAAGGACGACCACTCGACACACATATTTCCAAAGCCCGGATCAACCTTCGGGAATTCTCTAAATCAACCACCTTATGGTATTCGGGATCAAGCTGGAATAGCAATTCCTGAAGTACCTTAATGCCCCCCCTGGCGTATTTTGTTTCAAGTTCTTCCCGAACCCCTGCGGCTACCCGTGGAAATTCATCGAGTCCCTGTGTCACCGCATCGAGGAAAAGTCCGCTGCCTCCTGCGAGAATCAAATAATCGCAAGCTTTAAATTTTTTTGATATCAGTTGGAGGGCATCCTTTTGGTAATCCCCAACAGTAATGGGCTTATGGATAGAGGTGTGTTGAATAAAATGATGGGGAACCGCCTTCAATTCTTCTGTCGAGGGCACTGCGGTGCCAATCCTCATTTCCTTGTAAAACTGCCTGGAATCCGCAGAGATAATCTCTGTTTTAAAGTGCCTGGCAAGGGCGATCGCCCACCCTGTTTTGCCAATACCCGTAGCTCCGCAGATAGAGATTAAAAACTTTTTCATTAAAGCAATTCTCCGCATTTAAAGCAATGGCTGGCATCATCCCTATGGCCTTCCACTCCGCATGAGGAGCAGGAATGGGTGTTGATGTGTACCGTGCGATTCTGATCCTCATCTTTGCCCTTACCGCTGTGTTTTGCAAACTCAACAGTTACAATACCCGTAGGGACGGCGATAATCCCATATCCCAGAATCATGATCACCGTGGCAATAAACTGTCCTATAGTAGTTTGGGGTGCAATATCGCCATAACCGACAGTGGTCAGCGTGACAATCGTCCAGTAAATACTGCGCGGAATACTCGTAAATCCGGATTCCGGACTTTCGATCAGATACATGAGTGTCCCCATTATGATAGAAAGAATCAGCACCACATAAATAAAAACTGCGATTTTGGTGCGACTCGCCCGCAACGCCGTGCGCAATTGGGAGGCTTCACCGATATACTGCACCAATTTCAGGATTCGGAAAATACGCAGCAGTCTGAAGGCACGAACGGCCAGCAACACCTGGGAGCCTGCAACCAGATAAGAGAGGTACAGCGGAATAGTGGATAGAAAATCAATAATCCCGTAAAAACTAAAGATGTAGCTGGAAGGCTTTCGGATAGAAACAATTCTCGCGATATACTCTATTGTAAAAAAAATAGTGATAATCCACTCCATGGTTAACAGGGCCCCATGGTATTTCTCATCGAATTCTGTAACGCTTTCCAGCATCACCAAAATGACGCTGACCAGGATAATAAAAATCAAAATCAGATCGAACCATTTCCCCATAGGGGTGTCGGCCTCATAAATGATTTCATGCAGTTTATGTCTCCAGTCTTTTTTTACAATCGTATTCTTCAAATCACGATATTAAAGTTCAATAGCCTTCAGAATCGGTTTTTTATTGAGATAATCGATTACGACTTCCAGGGCTCCATCAGCGTTTGAAATTGGAGTTAAGAGGTTTTCTAAGATATGAATATTATTGATTTGGTGGTTCAATTCATAGTATCCCATTCCCCGGACTTCATCATCCCGTAACCAGATAGCTGACCGTTCTCCGGTCTTACGCCCCTGGTCGACCAGCAAAAATTGCTTTCCGTTAAGAGATATCTCAGATCCGTTTACCCGGATTTGCCCTGCTCTCCGTCCTGGCTTAGAAACAGGCTTATTGTGTGTCGGCCGATTGTTCAGGATTTCAACATGAGTCTTGAGGCGCGCAATTAATTCACTACCTGTACGCTCAAATTGAACCTCCCGGGTTTCTTTTCGCAGGCTCAGGCCTGGCTCGTGAACCCCGGTAAAATGTGTATTGACGGATGACTGCATGTTCCGGCTATGGTCCAGGTAAATCAGGTCACTGTCTTTATTGAAAAGATAATATACGCCGATATCCCGGGGAACGGATTCGACTAATTTGAGTTGTCGGGAGGAGAGTTCACCGTGTGCCTCCGCCCGGATGACCTCCTTTAAAATATCTTTTTTGGTATCCCGGCCCAAAAGGATCTGGAAGAGTTTCAATGTGGCCAGGGCATCGCCATTGGCCCGGTGCCGGTTGCTTACCGGGATCCCCAGGGAACGCACCAGTTTTCCAAGGCTATGGGATTCCGCTTCCGGTATCAGGCGCTGGGAAAGATCAACCGTACACAGGGTTTGTCGCTGGAAATCAAAGCCCAACCTGCGGAATTCAGTGCGCAGGATACGGTAATCAAACATGGCATTATGTGCGACCAAAACACTTCCTTCGGTTATTTCCACAATCCGTTTGGCTACCTGGTAGAACTTGGGGGCCGTGCGCACCATTTTTGGGCTGATCCCGGTTAATTTTTGTACATAGGGCTGTATTTCCCGTTCCGGATTGATAAGGCTGATAAAGGAGTCAATGACCTGATCGCCGTTAAAGCGGTGTATGGCAATCTCTGTAATTCCCTCCTCATTGTATTTGCCCCCAGTAGTTTCTATATCCAGAATAGCATACATAGTCATCGTTTCTCTTCAGGCAGTATTGCGACTACCAAAGATACTACTTCCTAAGCGCACCATGGTACTGCCCTCTTCAATGGCTATATGGTAATCCCCGCTCATCCCCATCGAAAGCGTATCGAAGTTTTCTCTTCCCTGTCCGAATGTATCGTACAATGACTTCAGGTATTTAAACTCGGAGCGGACCTGGGCCGAATCATCTGTAAAGGTCGCCATTCCCATGAGTCCCCGCAATTGAATATGGGGTAATTGGCCCCGATCAACCACGTCTATGGCCTCTGTGAGTTCTGTTTTGTCAAATCCAAATTTGGTGCTTTCCTCTGCAATATGCACTTGCAGCAGGCAGGGGATTACCCGCCCCTGCTGTGCCCCTCTTTTGTCGATCTCCCGAAGGAGCCGAAGGGAGTCCACCCCGTGAATCAGGGAAACAAAACCCGCGATATATTTAACTTTGTTCCGTTGCAAATGGCCGATCATGTGCCATTCAATATCTTTGGGCAGGTGTTCCCACTTCCGGACGAGTTCCTGAACCTTATTTTCCCCGAAAATCCGTTGGCCTGCCGAGTATGCCTCCGTGATTTCGCCTTCACTTTTTGTCTTTGAAACTGCAACGAGGACAACCTCAGGGGGAAGAGATTCTACAATTTGATTCAGCTTTTGGGTAATGCTCATAAGTCTGGGTTTTGGAAATCGTATATGGTCAGCCCACTGGGCAGTTTGGGTTCAATAAAGGTACTCTTGGGTGGCATCTTCAGCCCTGCGTCCGAAATTGCTTTGAGCTCGTCCACGCTTACCGGAGTCATAGCAAATCCAATGTCGTAAACGCCCTTGTCAACCATTTTTTTAATCTTCAGGGCATTCATCGGGGCACACAAATAGTGAATCCTCGAATCGTGCCTCAGGTCGGTCACACCAAATACGGGTTCTAAAACGGTTTTATACAGGATCTGGGGATCGAGCGCATCCAGGGGATTGGAAAAACGATAGGCGTGTTTCCGGAGTTTAAGTTCGTAGAACACACCGCTTATGTACATCGAGAATTGGTGCTTTTCGCTGGGCTCAAAGGGCGTGGTACCCTTCTCATGGATTCGAAAAAACCGATCAAGGCCGATTAGGATTTCGTCTGGATGACGGTCTCCAATTCCGGACAGCAAACGGCTGAAGGAGCGAATTCTCAGCTGTGACTCGGGTATGAGGTAACTCATAAAACTTCCGTAGGCCCCTTCCGCAATACTGCCCATATTCCCTTTTTGCATTCTTCGCGCCAGCAGATCTGAAGAAGCGCTTCGGTGATGGCCATCGGCTATATACAAAGTCTTTACGCCTTTAAATCTTTTCCGGATTGCAGAGATATGCCTCGGATTTGAGATGACCCACAACTGATGGGTTACCCGATCCGTAGTGGTAAAGAAATATTCGGGCTTTTCTTCCATGATATTTGCGAAAAGTACATCGAGTTCGGGTTGGTCCGGATAGGTCAGCAGGACAGGTTCCGCATTAAACTTCACCGTTTGGAGGTAATCTGCAAAGAGCGTTTCCCGAAAACTCAGGGTTTCCTCGTGCTTGCGGATAACATCCCTGCGGTAGTCGTCCGTACTCGTCGCACAGAAAACACCATGAGTACTGTAGTCTTCCATTTGGGTGCGATAGAGGTAATACGAGGGCGTCTCCTCCCGTATAAGCACACCTTCCTCCAGGAACTCCAGATATCGGTTCCGCACCATGGAAAAACGCTGTTCCCCCTGTACAGCTTTGTGAAATTTGAATCCGGGATCAATAATGTGCAGGAATGAAAAGGGATTATAGGCCATAACGGCTTTTCGTTCCTTTGACCCGTACTGGTCATAAGACCTCGATACCACCGAGGCGACTTTATCCGGGGCCGGCCGGGTAGCCCGAAAAGGAATTACCTCCGCCATGGATCAACTAAATTGGGCAGCTACTTTTTCCGCCTTTCGGGATTGGGAATAATCGTAAAAGCCTTCTTTTGATTTCACCCCGAGTTTTCCAGCCATAACCATTTTAACGAGCAGGGGGCAAGGGGCGTATTTTGGGTTTTTAAATCCGTCGTAGAGCACCTGGAGTATGGACAGGCAGACATCCAGCCCAATAAAATCGGCCAGTTGGAGCGGACCCATGGGATGTCCCATCCCCAGCTTCATCACCGTATCGATTTCCTCCACACCGGCAACTCCGTGATACAAGCTCTCGATGGCTTCGTTGATCATCGGCATTAAAATACGATTCGCGATAAAACCCGGGTAATCATTGACTTCCGTAGGAACTTTACCCAGGATCCTGGAGAGTTCCAGGATTTTTTGAGTTACGGCATCACTGGTATTATAGCCGCGAATGACTTCGACCAATTTCATCACGGGGACAGGGTTCATAAAATGCATACCGATCACCTGGGACCCCCGGTTGGTTACCGCCCCGATCTCTGTGATCGAAATCGAAGAGGTATTGGTTGCGAGAATCGTATCTGCGGGACAATGCACATCCAGTTCCCGGAAGATCTTCTTCTTCAAGGAGATATCTTCAGTTGCTGCTTCCACAACGAGCTCCGCACGCTGAACCCCCTTTACAAGGTCCGTCGTGGTCTTTATATTCGAGAGGGTCTGTTGGACTTTATCGGTGTCCAGCACCCCCTTGTTAACCATCCGGTCGAGGTTCTTTTCAATGGCAGACATTCCCCGCTTTAAACTGTCTTCCGAGATGTCGATGAGTTGAACGTTAAATCCATGTTGTGCAAAAACGTGGGCGATTCCGTTGCCCATAGTCCCGGCTCCAATTACAGCAATATTTTGTATCATATGTATGCGTTTAAGTGAAAAATTAAGCCCGACCTGCCTGGGCGGTAAAGGCATCGATGACCCTCAGGGCCACATCGAGGGCCCGGGCACCTTGTTCCAGGGGTACGGGAGGAGTACTGTTCTCTTCAATAGCCACGGCCAGGGCCTCCAGTTCATCCAGGATTGGATTGTTTTGGACAATTTCCGGATTCTCGAAGTAGATTTGCTTCTTGGTTCCCTCCGCATTCTGAAGTACCATGTCGAATTCGCCCGGATGTTCAGGTGCGTTTTTCATTTTGACTACTTCTACCTTCCGCTCTAAAAAGTCTACGGAAATATAAGCGTCTCGCTGAAAAAAGCGCGATTTCCGCATATTCTTTAAAGAAATCCTGCTGGCCGTTAAATTCGCCACACATCCATTTTTAAAGGCGATTCGGGCATTGGCGATATCGGGGGAATTGCTGATTACCGAAACCCCACTGGCCTGGATGTCCGCCACCTCTGAATTCACAACACTCAGGATGATGTCAATATCGTGAATCATCAGGTCCAGAACGACCGGAACATCGGTCCCTCTCGGATTGAATTCGGCAAGTCGGTGCGTTTCTATAAAC
>NZ_JBAVZJ010000460.1:0-7486 GCF_049588695.1 Robiginitalea sp. | reverse complement strand
ATATTCGAGATACTGGCCAGGGGCCGTTTTCGCCTTCATACTCAGCACCTTGTTCTGCCCTTCTTCAATAAGCTCAGGTTCAAAGTACAGGTCCCGGGTCTGTAAAAGGCGGTTGTCACTTGTAGCCAACTGCAGGTTAAAAAGCGCATTGCCGTCCTTCACCAAATAGACGGGGACGGAGTCATAAGTGACGAATTCCTTCATCCGCGCTTCAACGATCTGTCCGCCCCGGTTTGAGACCTTGAGGTATAACAATTCATTTTCGAGCAGGGTTTCCCCCTCTACTACTTTTGTAAATGCGAAAGCTCCTACCTGGCTTGCATAAGCCTCTTGGGCGAGGGAATCATTGGGATACGTTACCGGTTGCTGTACCGGGCTGATAGGTTGGGGTGTTTCTGCAACTTCTTCGGCCGGCTCTACCTGTTCCGTGGCTTGCTGTTGCGCTTCCAATTCTTCAGGAGTGGGCTGGTTGGTATAGAACCAGAACAGCAGAATTCCAAATATTAAGAGGAAACCAATGATGGAATTCGGGTCCAGTTTTTTTTCTTCCATGAATATTTTCTTTACCGTTTTTCCCGGTCAAAAGGGCGGGCGGGTCTAAAGCAGGTGCAAATATAGGCCCATTTGAGGAGTTTATGCCAAACTGGCATTGCTTCTTTCTTTCTTGTGCGCCAGGACCGCGCCTACAAAGCTCACGAATAGCGGGTGCGGGCTCCCAACTGTACTCTTGTACTCCGGGTGGTACTGTACTCCGACAAACCAGGGATGGCTCGCGATTTCAACAATCTCAACGAGGCCCGTTTCTGCATTTATACCCGATGTAATCAATCCGGCCTCCTCCAGCTCTGATTTATAGTCATTGTTAAATTCATAACGGTGGCGATGGCGCTCAGAAATGGTCGAGGCTCCATTGTACACCTTATGGGCCAGGGTTCCTTCAGTCAATTCGCAATCCCAGGCACCCAATCGCATGGTACCCCCCATATTGACAATCGTCTTCTGAGCCTCCATCAGGTCGATAACCGGATGCGTGGTCTTTGGGTTCATCTCGGTGGAATTGGCATCCTCGTAACCCAATAGGTTTCGCGCAAACTCAATAACGGCCATCTGCATCCCAAGGCAGATTCCCAAAAATGGAATGCCGTTTTCACGGGCATACTGAACGGCCTTAATCTTTCCTTCAATACCCCGTTCTCCGAATCCGGGGGCCACGAGAATCCCATCCAGGCCTGCCATCTTCGTTTTCAGGTTATTCGGACTGATGTGTTCTGAATGGATAGATACCACATTGACCTTTACCTCATTCCCGGCCCCGGCGTGAATAAGGGCCTCCTGAATACTCTTGTAGGAATCCTGGAGTTCTACATACTTCCCAATCAGTCCAATGTTCACTTCATCCTTCGGATTCTTCAGTTTTTTGAGGAATTCGAGCCATGGAGTAAGGTCCGGTCCCGGGTGTGCGGGCAATTTAAGTTTTTCAAGAGCTACAGTATCCAGCCCTTCCTCCTGCATCATTACAGGCACGTCGTAAATTGTCTCGGCATCGATAGACTGAATGACTGCTTCTTTCTTCACGTTACAGAACAGGGCGAGCTTCTGTTTAATCTCTTCAGATATTTCGTGTTCTGTACGACAGACCAGGATATCGGCCTTAATCCCACTCTCCATCAGGGTCTTTACAGAGTGTTGTGTGGGTTTGGTCTTCAGTTCTGCTGCTGCAGATAAATAGGGTACCAGGGTTAGGTGGATCACCAGGCCGTTATGGTCGCCCAATTCCCATAGCAGCTGACGCACAGCTTCTATATAGGGAAGGGATTCTATATCCCCTACGGTACCTCCGATTTCGGTAATCACAATATCGTACTCCCCGCTATTACCCAGGAGTTGTATACGTTCTTTTATCTCGTTGGTAATATGCGGTACCACCTGGACGGTCTTTCCCAGGAATTCCCCCCTGCGCTCTTTCTCGATAACGCTCTGGTAGATTCTGCCGGTGGTGACATTATTGGCCTGCGAGGTCCGGACGTTCAAGAAACGTTCATAGTGCCCCAAATCCAGGTCGGTCTCTGCCCCGTCGTCCGTAACGTAGCACTCCCCGTGTTCGTAAGGATTCAGTGTACCCGGGTCTACATTGATATACGGGTCTAATTTTTGAATGGTCGTTCGGTATCCCCTGGCCTGTAGAAGTTTAGCCAGAGAGGCGGCAATAATCCCTTTTCCGAGTGATGAGGTAACACCTCCCGTAACGAAAATGTACTTGGTAGCAGGCATGTGTGCATGATTTGTTACGGGATACAAAGGTACAAAGAACCTGAGGAATTCGGGTAGGGAGTCCGCGCTTTTTCGCGTTCAACCGCTTTTAATTTAAATACAAGGCCATTGGATCTGGCCGGGGAGATCACGGATGGCTCTCCTCTAATCGTTTGGCAATCCTCTTATTCCATTGTTCTTGCGCCTGCTGATTCCTGGAAAAATCAGTCTCCAGGTCATACCGGTCCTGAAATACCTTGAGCTCCCGGTTTATTTTTGAAAAAACCTCCCGTACTTCCCCCCGGACATTTCCGCCAAAAGTACGTCCAGAGAGTATTTTACGCATTTTCCGGGCATAGAGTTCAGTGATATTAAAGTGAAGTTGTTCATGCATCAATACCCCGGCATTCGAAAGCTCAGGATGGTACCAGGATTTCTCAGGATAAAAATAGGCAACCACCTCATAATCCAAGGTGTACTGTCCTGGCAACCCTTTGGTTTTAAAGGAGTAACTAATCCCACTTGCCGTAGTCGCGGCAACCGTTTTATCTGCAGGGGGGACGCCCCTGAAATCCTCCCAGCGTAATTCATATCCTACTTCCCATGCCAGGGCATTCGTTTCATCCGCCTGCAGGGCGTGACCCAGGAAAGGTAAAAACAGCAAAAGTATTTTCAGAGTGTCCAAAAGAACTGGATTTCCTTTTCGATTGCCTCGTGCAGACTAAACCAAACCGGGCATGTACGCGCAGTTTTTTCAAGAAGCTTCCGGTTTTTTTCAGAAATCCCCGCTGGGAGATACAAATCGACTTCAATTCGGGAAATCCTCCTGGGGTTCGCAGCCATATGCTTGCTCACTTCTGCATAAGAACCTTCGAGGGCCGGTTGGTCCTCCCCATATCGAATCCCCATCATCGTGAGCATACAACTCGCCAGCCCCGTTGCTATGGTATCCGTGGGGCTAAAGGCTTCGCCGAGTCCATGGTTGTCAACGGGGGCATCTGTGGTAAACTGATCCCCGGATTTCAGATGCGTGCAACGCGTGCGCAATCCCCCTTTGTATACTACTTTTGAAGTCATGGATCCTTGAGTTCTTTGAGTTGGAGGTCCTCATACATCAGGATATAGGAGGCTGTATTGTAATAGCCGGACTCCGATTCCTTCCAGTAATTAAACTTATTCCCCGAATAGGTGACCTCTCCAATCTGGTCCGCTACTGCATAGATATCCAGGTCATAGGCAAGGCGTAACAGCACATCCATGCCCAAATCGAAGCCCCGAACGGCATAGCGGTCCGGATTCCCTCCAAAGCGCCGGCGATATCGGCGTGTAAAGGCAGGTGAACTGGCTTCCCGGGTCACAGAAGGAAAGGTGAATTTTAGATTTGAAAGGTGCGGTACGGAAATGACCTCATTTTCAAAGGCCTTGTTCCGGTGGGTTGTCAACATCCGGATCTGAGTGGTGTCTGAATTGGCAGAATTCAGGATGGAGCTCACACTGGAAGCAATTCTAAAATCGTCTGTTTCAACAAAAATCCAATTCTCGGCCTCCTGGGAGAGCTGGTTAATAAGCACTTCCCGGTCCAGGGATATATTCTTCTCTTCCTGTCGCAGCTCTACAAGGCTGGCTGAAGGGAAGGCTTCCAGGATTTGCATCTCCGCATCCTGATTCTTCTGATCTGAAATAATAAGTATTTTCTGATCCGTGACCTGTTCTTTGGCAAATTGCAGCATATGCCCGCGCAGCCTTTGTTCAGGTGTGAAGGTGTAAAACAGATTCTCAAATGGAATCTCATCCGCAACGGGCAAAGGGGCCAGGACCGGAACATTGAGGTCTGAGGCCTGGGATGTCACTTCCCTGACGGACTCGGGAGACAGGGGCCCCAATATTGCGTTGTAGGCTCCCAGGTCTTCCGTCATCAGGACCCTTTTGACCTGTTCGGTATTCAGCTGGGTATCCATTGTTTTTACCTCCACAGATAGTCCCAACTCGGCTATAGAATCCAGGGCGACCAAAAACCCGGAGTACAGCCCCAGGCTATATTGCAGGGCATTATTTTGCTGAATGCGCTTCTGGGTGCCCTCACCATCGCTGAGGTCGAGACGATCGAGCCTGAAAGGCAGCATCACAAGGAGTCTGGGGGTATTCTGGATATTGATACTGTCTTTTAAAGAAAAGGGTTCCAGTACGAGGTCATTCTTAACTTCCAGGTCCGTCATTTTGGCCCTTGGAATTCGGAGGACTGTACCGGCTTTGAGGCCGGTAGCGATTTCGGGGTTGGCTTCGAGCAAATCAGCATACCCGATACCGAGCTGACGCGTCAGGGAATACTGGGTCTGCTTTGGACGGACCTCATAATAGACATACTCACTTTCCGCAATGTCCGGCACTTTTTTCTCCGGCAACCGCAGGACCATCCCTTCTTTAAGCCCCCCCGCTTCGACGATCTCCGGGTTTAACCTGAGGATCTCTTCTCTGGAAACCCCGTATTCGCGGCTCAGGCTGTAGAGGGTCTGCTTGGGGGGTACCGTAAATGTGGTGTACAAAGTGGGTTCCTCCAACATGATATCAGTCCCCGCGACCTTCGGTAGCAGGAGCTCCTGCCCGGATGCGAGGTAACTTGTATTCTCAGGGAGCTCCGGATTCAGTTTTTCCAGGCTGTCAATGGTAATTTTGAATTTGTGGGCAATACTCCAGCGGGTCTCTTTGGGCTGCACCTGATAGGTTATGAGCTCTGTCTCACCAACTTCCGGATCAGGCGCCGTCCCCGGGGCATAACGCGGAATACGGAGCATCATTCCCTTTTGGAGGGATTTGGAATACAAATCCGGGTTGTACCGTTTAAGCCTCTCTTCCGAAATCTCGTACCGGCGGGAAATACTGTAAAGCGTTTCTTTTCGCCGTACACGGTGTGATTGAAACCCTATAGGTTTTTCAATATCGGTAGTATCAGAAGTCACTTTTTGATTTACAGAACTATTAACAGGCTTAGAACCTGCTGTGGGAATCACCAAAATAGTGTTCGGCCTAAGCGCAGCTCCCACCTGGAGTTCTTTGTTGTAGCGCAACAGGTCCTCAGGGGTTACCTGATATTGCTGTGCTACGGACTCCAAAGTTTCTCCCGCGGTTACCGCATGCGTCCGGAACTGTTGTGCCTTTGCCTTGCATCCGAATACCAATAACAGGCAAGCCAATAAAAACCAATGCTTTACAAACTTCATAACTATTCCCATTCAATGGTTGCAGGTGGTTTAGAGCTGATATCGTACACCACCCGGTTTACCCCCGGAACCTTATTTATAATGTCGTTTGAGATCTTCTGCATAAACTCATACGGAAGATGCACCCAATCTGCCGTCATTCCATCCGTGCTTTCCACCGCTCGTAAAGCTACGCATTTTTCATAAGTGCGCTCATCCCCCATCACCCCTACACTCTGAACTGGAAGCAGGATGGCTCCCGCCTGCCAGATTTGGTCATAGAGCCCCCAGTCGACAAGTCCCTTAATAAATACGTGGTCAACCTCCTGAAGGATTTCCACTTTTTCAGGAGTAATATCGCCGAGGATCCGTATGGCCAATCCCGGGCCGGGAAAGGGATGCCTTCCCAGGCGTTCATCCGGAATCTCCAGGGTGGCGCCAACACGGCGCACTTCATCCTTAAACAGCATTTTTAGTGGTTCCACCACGCTCAACTTCATAAAATCGGGTAATCCGCCCACATTGTGATGACTCTTGATAGTCGCAGAAGGCCCGCCGGTCGCCGAAACGGATTCGATCACATCGGGGTAAATCGTGCCCTGGGCAAGCCAGCGTGCATCTTCAATCTTATGTGCCTCATCGTCGAAGACATCAATAAATACCTTACCTATTATTTTTCTTTTCTTCTCAGGATCCGCCTCTCCCCTGAGGGCGTTTAAAAACAGGTCGGAAGCATCTACCCCTTTCACATTCAGGCCCATATGCTCGTACTGATCCAACACTTCCTGAAACTCGTTTTTACGAAGCAACCCATTGTTTACGAAGATACAATGCAGGTGCTTGCCGATAGCCTGGTGCAGCAATACAGCCGCTACGGTGGAGTCCACCCCCCCGGAAAGTCCGAGAATTACTTTGTCATCACCAATTTTACGTCTCAGTTCCTCCACCGTAGTCTCCACAAAGGCATCCGGTGTCCAGGTCTGCTCCAGCCCCGAAATACGCACGAGGAAATTTTCCAGGATACGTTTGCCCTCTTTAGTGTGGTAGACCTCCGGGTGAAACTGAATCCCGTAGATATTCTCTTCTTCTATCTTAAAGGCAGCATTTACCACATCCTGTGTACTTGCCAGTAATTCTGCATGTTCCGGCAGGGCTTCTATAGTATCACTGTGGCTCATCCAAACCTGTGAATGATCGGAAACCCCTTCAAAGAAAGGGTCAGATGCTATGGTTTCCAATTTGGCCCTTCCATATTCCCGGGTATTGGACGGCGCCACGTTACCACCGCTGAAGTGAGCGATATACTGTGCCCCATAACAGATAGCCAGTATGGGCACATGCCCCCTGATATTGCTTAAATCCGGGTGGGGGGCCTCTTCTGCCCGAACCGAAAAAGGAGAACCGGAAAGAATGACAGCCTTATAACTGGAAAGGTCTTCCGGCAGGGCGTTAAAAGGTTTGATTTCACAAAAAATATTGAGCTCGCGTACACGCCGGGCAATAAGTTGAGTATACTGGGAACCGAAATCTAAGATCAGGACGTTATTTTGCATGGCCAAAAATAGTAAAATGCTCAAATGCAACCGAGGCTGTTTATCAATACTTATCCCCAGCTTATAAAAAATAAAAAACCCGGTCTTTCCAAGGGGAGGCTGATATAGAAAAAACCAGTCGAAATACATATCCGGGGAGTGCGCAGGTGGGTCTCATAAACCTTCAAAAACGATAAACAGCACGCCCCATCCGACCCTGAGTTCCAGGCTGTCTGAAGCTGAATTTCCCAAATTCGCCTAAAATTCATATATATCTACCAGTAGTTTATATAACAAATTTTAATGTACTGGTTTATAGTTTTTTAAACCTTTTCCTACAAATTGCTTTTTTGAGTGAAATCTGTTCATTTATCGTTTTTTAGGAGGTAAAACTGTACAACAGCTTAAGGTAAATTTTTCAACCCTGTTTTAGATTTGACTCCTCCCCGCCCCTACCGGAAAACAGTGTTTTTTATCAGTGTTTGAAGGGGCTAAAATACCTTGTAT
>NZ_JBAVZJ010000459.1:0-5452 GCF_049588695.1 Robiginitalea sp. | reverse complement strand
ACTGCATACTGAAGACTTGTAATTGGGGGTAGTTTTTTAAGGTCAGGCATCAACAATTATGACTATTTTTGACAAAAGCTAGTTGTAAGGTATGAAGCGGCTTCTACAATTCCTGCATGGTACATTCCTGCGTTTCGCGGGTTTAGCCCTCCTCTTTCTGATGTTCGCCTGCAGCGGGGATGACGATGCCTCTCAGGTAATCGACTGCTTACAGGAGGCCGGCCTTGTGCAAATTGATGACGATAGCGCCCAAGGGGGGATGACCGTTCAGTTTTCAATTCAATACACCGGTACGCTATCAGTCACAGAGGTAAACTGGGATTTTGGTGACGGGACGAAGGATAGCGGCAATTCAGTATCTCATTTATATATTAATTCCGGAACGTACCAGGTGCAGGCTCAGGTGAGTCTGAGCAGCGGTGATAACGATTGCCTGGCAGTATCCACGACCTCGGTCAACATACAGTGATAAGGGGTTACTCCGCCATAAAAATGGCATTGGCAAAGAACAGTTTGCCATTTTCCCAGAAGCCACGGAAAAGGGGATTATCTGCCATATAAACCACTTCTCCGCGCCCGTAGTTTTCCATCGCAAAAACCAGGCTCTTTGACAGGTTTGTTACAGCTTTACTCCCGGCGAATCCCGCAACAGGAAGTGGCGATTCCCCTAATGCAGCAACAGTACCCCCATCGGGTAAGATATAGGTGTCACTACCCAATTTCAGGGTGTAATAGGTGTCTCCGTACCCAAAGGCCATGGGATGTGTAGGGTCTACCCTGGTTTTAAAAATGGCCCCGGTGATTTCTCCACGGATCCTTTCCCTGCTGGTCTCCGCGAATGAGGGAGGGGTCTCTGCTTCAAGGTCTTCAGACTCCCTTTCCTTCCGTTCGATCGAAAATCCATCCTCCCCTCCGAGATACGCCAGTGCCCTGCCCATGGCAATGAGCCTGCCTCCGTCAGCCACCCAATCTTTAAGCTGGCCCTTTCGACTTTCATTCAGGAAGCTTCGGTAGCCCCAGCCATCGGGTAACACCAGCACATCGTACTCCCCAAGGGCAACCCCGTCAAAATATTCCGCGTCCAGAACGGTAATGGGATAGTGGAGTTGTTGTTCGAAATAATGCCAGACCTCCCCGAATCTCAGCGTGGAGGTGGGTTCTCCAGACAGTACGGCCACCCGGGTTTCCGGGATCATACCCACATAACGGGACCCGAAGTCCTTGCCCGAATCCACCATGCCCGTGCGGGCGGGGGTCAGGGGTTTTTGATGCTTTTCCACAAGGGATTGAAGTACTTGTTCAAAATCGGGCTTGCGAAGATTATCGCCGCGGGTAATGATAAGACTGCCTGCATCCCAGGTCTTCCCGCCTAATTGAAATGCCCGTTCAGACCTGCGTACCCCGATACCGTTTTGAACTAAATCGGACAAAAACCGGGCATCTTTCATACTATTCCAGTCCCCTACATGGGCAAAGGCACCTTTCTCAATCCCCGTTGAAATCGCACTCCAGGGTGCGGCCTGAGAGGTATTGGGTTTTACCAGCCCCTCACTGGCCAGGGCATCCAGTCCATAGGCATAAGGCAATGACCAGGCCGTGATGTCGTATGTCAGTGAATCGCTGAGAACGGCATTGGGTTCAAACAATACTTTGACCATCGTGCCCTTTTTCTGATTGGTCGAGACTACCATACTCCTGGAATTTGTTTTCAGGGAGGCAGAGGCTCCCGATCCGAAATTCAGACCGCGTACGGTCGATTCCCCGGCCCAGCCGTAGTTTATTTCGTGTTTATCGAGCAATTCAGCTAAAGCCCGTTGCTTGTCCTGGTCGCCATTGAGGATATAGGACTTGTACTTGAAGTCTTTATCACCCTTGAAAAAGTTTCGGAATTCTTCATTCAGTGTCCCGGCATTCTGGGAAGCTACCTCAACGGTACTGAGTCCGGTGGTCAGGTGATGTGCAATCCGGTCTTTAAGTGTTAGGGTGTCACCGGAAGCTACTATCACTCCCAGGCCGGCGCGACCACTCCCACCTTGTTCGTAGGTCATACCAATGGCCCCGTTATAGGTCGGGTAGGTATCCCCATAACTGGGATAAAAAAGATCGAAGACCTCACGGGTGAAATAAAACCAGCCGTTCTGATCGAAATAACGGGCGTGGTTCTTCCCGATTTTTACCTGGAATTCCCTTTGGAAATCGGTGATCACCTCGTGATAGGGTTCAGCTGCCGGGGCAAAATAATACGGGTTATTCATACCCTGTTCATGAAAATCCACATGAATATGCGGCATCCATTTGTTGAATTGTTTCAGGCGTTGCTGGCTTTCAACCTGGGTCAGCCAGGCCCAGTCCCTGTTCAAATCGAACATGTAGTGGTTGCTTCGTCCGCTCCACCATCCTTCCCGGTGTTCCTTGCTGTTGGCATCCACCTGATAGGGGGTGTTTTTATACTGATAGTACCAGTTGACATAGCGCTCCCTACCATCCGGGTTGATGCATGGATCAATGATGACCAGGGTATTCTCCAGGTAAGCCTTTTTTGAGGTAAGCAGGTCGTACAGCGTCTGCATGGAAGCTTCTGTACTGACACTCTCATTTCCGTGAACGTTATAACTCAACCAAACGACGGCGACCTGGGAATCTCCCCCTCCCTCAGTACTCTGTAAGTGTGCAGTTCTGAGGGCTTCCACGTTCTGCATGTTTTCAGGACTGGAAAGTACAGCAAACATCAGTGGCCTGCGCTCGTTGGTATAGCCATAGGGCTGTAGTTGCACCTGTGTGGGCAGCGCCTCACTTACATATTTGAAATAGGAGACGACCTCGTGGTGCCTTGTAAATTGGGACCCGAGCTCATACCCCAGGAATTCTGAAGGGGATTTGAGGTCCTGGGCCTGGTGTTGCATCACCATTAAAAAAGCGAATAAACAGGTAAAAATTCTCATATGCTGTTTGTGTTGAGGTATAAAGCTAAGGAATCTGTGTTGTTTTGTCATTACCAAAACACCAATCCGTACGACTTTCTTAACGTATTTTTAGGAATTGATCCCCACGGGAATTTTATCTTTGGGAACTCATTATATCCTATGCACTTCCAGGGAATTCCGTTTGAGGATACCGGTTTTTTTTCAGGTCTTATTGAAGGTTATCTCGATCAGCGGGACGATTTGAAGCCTTTTTATGGCCGTTTTCCATCCCTGGAGGCTTTCAAGGGGCAGATCGCGGATAAAGAACGCGAATTTCCTAACAGCCATCGAATTCGCGTGGCTGAGGTCTTGTCACAACAGTATGCTGAATTGAAAGCCTCAGATGCCACCCTGGAGCATATAGCGGCCCTGAAAGATTCAAAAACGTTTACTGTGGTCACGGGCCACCAGCTCAATTTGTTTACAGGCCCCCTTTATTTTGCCTATAAAATCCTGTGTGCCGTTAAGCTCGCAGCGGAGCTCACAGAGGCCTATCCTGAATGTCGTTTCGTGCCTGTCTATTGGATGGCTACTGAAGACCACGATTTTGAGGAGATCAACCATTTTAATTTCAGGGGTAAAAATATTCACTGGAATCGGGAAGCCGAAGGAGGCGTAGGTCGTATGGATCTTCAAGGCCTTGAGGCGGTCTACGAGACATTTTCCGCAGATCTCGGACCGGGAAAGCGGGCAGATAAACTGCGGGAGCTTTTTAAAAATGCCTACCTGAAACAAAATAACCTCGCTGCAGCCACGCGATACCTTGCCAATGAGCTCTTTGGAGCATTGGGCCTTGTCATTATCGACGGGGACGAAGCAGGATTAAAAGAACTTCTCATCCCGCATATTGAAAGTGATATTTTTGATAACCTGGCGTATCAGGCTGTGAGCCAGAGCATCGACGAACTTCAGGAGTCTTCGGAAGACTACCACATACAGGTAAATCCCCGGGAGATTAATTATTTCTACCTGCTGGATGGACTGCGCAGCCGGCTGGTGGCCCGTGACGAGGGGTTTGGAGTGGTAGATTCGGATCTTTTTTTTACCCGTGAGGCTTTAAAAAAGGAATTGCATCAGCATCCCGAACGGTTTTCTCCCAACGTCATCACCAGGCCCCTGTATCAGGAGGTGATCCTGCCCAATCTTTGCTATATCGGGGGAGGAGGAGAATTGGCCTACTGGCTGGAGCTTAAAGCGTATTTCGAGGCCTCCAAAGTGGTTTTCCCTATATTGCTATTGCGGAATTCCGCTTTGTTGATGACCCGGAAACAGCAGGCAAAACTCGAAAAATTACAACTGGATATAAAGGACCTCTTTCTGGATTCGGACCGCCTTATTGAAAAAAAGGTTCGCGAGATTTCAGAAATTTCCATTGATTTCACCCCCCAGCGCGAACATCTCAAGAAGCAGTTTGAGGATCTCTACGTGCTTGCCGGGAAAACGGATAAATCGTTTTTAGGAGCTGTAAAGGCCCAGGAGGTCAAACAGATCAATGGCCTGGATCGCCTGGAGAAAAGGTTGCTTAAAGCGCAGAAGCGACACTTAAAAGACTCTGTCTCCCGGGTCAGGGAACTTCAGGATTCTTTATTTCCCGGGGGTAGCCTACAGGAACGCAGTCGGAATTTCTCAGAGTTTTACCTGGAGATGGGGCCTTCCCTTTTCGAAAGCCTTCTTGAGGGTTTCAGTCCTCTGGAGATGGAGTTTTCCGTCTGTACCCCTTAGTCTTTTCGTTTCTGGATCGTACTCAAATTAAGGCAGGCTGGGGATTGGAGTCGGTGCAGGCCCTTTTCACCGTGGTTGGCCCATGGTAGGACCCCTGGCCTTTGGAGTTTTGAAATGAGGCAGATCAGTTCGCCCCACCTTTCTTAATCCTATATTTACAGTCATTGTAAACTTTCCTTACCCATGCACACCATAGATATCGATACTGTTGAAATGACCCTTGATGTCATGAAATACGCCATCAGCCGGATCACCAACAGTGCCCCGGAATTGGGGCAGCCCAAAAGGGAATCTGAATTGCACGCCCTGGCCGGGGAAACCATAACCCCTGAAGGGATAGGAGGGGAGAAGGCCTTCCAGATATTTCGGGATATACTGGTGAAGGCAACTGTTCCCATTGATCACCCACGCCACCTCGCCTTTGTTCCAGCAGCCCCTACGCGGGCGGCAATCCTGTTTGACCTGATTACTTCAGCCTCTTCAATACACGGGGCCTACTGGATGGAGGGCGCCGGGGGTATCTATTGCGAGAATCGGGCTATGGACTGGCTTATTTCCCTTACAGGGATGCCTGAAGGTGCTTTTGGGGTATTTACCAGTGGTGGAACGGCAGCTAATTTATCGGCCATGGTGACAGCTCGGGAAGCCTGTCGAAAAAAGACAAATGCACCAGGAGAAAAGGGGATGATCATTACCTCCAGTGGTGCCCATAGTTCTATTAAGGCAATGGCTAAGGTTATTGACGTAGATGTCCACCTGGTCCAGAC
>NZ_JBAVZJ010000458.1:0-2902 GCF_049588695.1 Robiginitalea sp. | reverse complement strand
GTACCTCCCCGACGGGGCTACTTATGCCGATTCTGTCCCCGGGGGAACCAATGAAGATATTGGGGTGATGAAGTACCGGAAGGTGGGTCCTACCATCGCAGATGATATAAAAAAGAATGCTGTCTGGGCCGTGATCGGCTCGCTGGCAGTCGTCTTTCTTTACATACTTTTCAGATTCCGCAAGTGGCAGTTTTCACTCGGGGCAGTGGCGGCTGTTTTCCACGATGTCCTTATTGTCCTCGGGGTCTTCTCCGCGACGAGTGCCCTGATGCCTTTCAGCATGGAAATCGACCAGGCGTTTATCGCCGCTATCCTCACGGTCATCGGGTATTCCCTGAACGATACGGTGGTTGTTTTCGACCGGATACGTGAGATCATCAATGAAAAAGGCTGGAGAGCCGGTGAAAACGTCAATCTGGCCCTGAACAGTACATTGAGCCGTACCCTGACTACCTCCCTGACTACCCTTGTGGTGCTCTTGTCTATTTTTATCTTTGGTGGTGAGACGCTTCGCGGCTTTATGTTTGCGATGATCGTCGGTGTTATCGTGGGAACGTATTCTTCCCTTTTCATTGCAACACCTGTAATGTTCGATACCCTTTCCAGAAAACTGTCCAAGGGTAAAGAATAAAAGGACTTTACATTTTTAAAAAACCGCAGCCTTACAGGGCTGCGGTTTTTTTATGGGGTTATGAAATTGTGAATGATGCCCTTAGACCCGCCTTTCCCCGGTACTAATTCCAGAACCTTTGGCGCCTTTAGGCCGGGTTCCTGACGGTGCGAGACAAAGAGGATAGCCGTCTCGCTCTCCGCAGCCATTTTTTGGACCAGGGAAATCACAAGGCCGGCCGAAGCTTCATCCAGGCCCGCTGTGGGTTCATCCAGAATCAGCACTGGCGGATGTTTGATCATGGCCCGGGCGCACATCAGGAGTCTTTGATGGCCTTCCGAAAGATTGCGGAACTGTATCCTGGCCAGGTCAGATAAACCGAGGAGTGCCAGCCAGCTGTGGGCAAGGGTACGCTGTTGATCAGAGGGTTTTACATAGAGCCCCACGGAATCCAGAAGGCCTGAGATCAACATGGCCTCGGCTGTATGGTTGCCGCGGAACCGGTCGGTCAGGGCGGGGGTGAAGTACCCAATTTTACTTTTGATATCCCAGACACTTTCCCCACTGCCCTTGCGAATACCAAAAAGATAGAGTTCCTGCCCGTAGGCCTTGGGGTTGTCCCCGATAATCATGGTGATCAGGCTGGTTTTACCGCTCCCATTCGGACCCCTGAGCTCCCAGAAATCCCCTTTTTCCATTTTCCATTCGATTTGGGAGAGGATGGGCCTCTCTCCGTAACTCAGATTCACTTTCCGGAAGTCTATCAAAACCTTTGGCAGGGAGGGGGAAGCCCCCGGGGCAGGAGGTAAGGCGCTTGAGAACCTCCGGGATTGTGTCTTTTGTGTCTCCGGGGTGTAATTCGGGAAGTCCCGGATGTGGTCGCCCGAGAGAAAGGCCTTGTTTTTCATACACTTAAGTAAATCCTGGGAACGGCTCAGGAACTGGATCAGAAGAATGTTCCTGGACTGTGTTTCCAGAACTTCCTTCAGGGCTTCCCGGGAAGGGGGATCCAGGTTGTCAAAGAGGTTGTCCAAAATAAGAAAGTCCGGCTCCTTGGCAAGCAGATATCCCAGGAGGGCTTTTTTGCGTTCCCCACTGGAGAGGGACCTCAGGGTGCGCCCTTCCAAATACAGGCCCGAACGGTCATAACGGGCCTCCGTGTCCAGAAATTCAGAAAGGGTGGAATTGGAAAAATACGCACCCCTACCTCCTTTGAGAAAGGAAAGTTCCCGTGGGGCCATTCCCCCGAGCAACTTCTTCGCAAAAGCTTCCTTCTCGGAAGTATTATCGGTGTAGATGGCCGTGTGGGCTTGCATGTATCCGGTTTCATACGAAAATAAGGGAACTGAAGCGCCATTCAAAACAGGAAAGTACCTGCCCGGTACACAAGTCAGGACAACATATCCGCGATGAGCGGGGTCCATAAACCCTTTTCTTCCCTTCTCGCCCCACTTACAAAAAGCTGATGAAGATCAGTCTTCAGATGGAAGGGGTACTTTAAATTTAGGGTGAGATGCGAAGCAAAATTGGTAAATTCGTTTTGGTCTGCCTGATATGTATAGGTATTATCAGCCTGATCGTATGGAGTATAACCTATTTAACAAACTAAATTTACAGGGATATGAAGAAAAATATGGGAAACACAGATCGGATCGTCCGCTTTATCATCGCTGCGGTAATCGGGGTTCTGTATTACACAGGGACGATAAGCGGAACACTTGGAATTGTATTACTGGTATTGGCCGGAGTATTTCTGCTTACCAGTTTTATAAGCTTTTGTCCGCTTTATGCCCCTTTTGGCCTTTCGACCTGTCCGGCTAAAAAGCCGTGAAGTTTACAAAAAGGGATTCTTAGAGTTCGATTCAGGGCGCTCCACCTTATCAATCCTGAAAGTCGTCAGTCTTGAATTTTCGGAACAGCAGCCGTGCAGTCGTGGTATTGTCCGGTAAATACTTATTTCCATTCATCGGTCTGAATCCACTGATGGGTATACTTCCAAAGGGTGTCCTTAAAGGGCGGTCTGAAATATCCGAAATGCCCCGGGTTATCCCCTTCGTCAGTATAGTGTATCCTGCGTACAGGGGCGCTGCGATATTGCGCTGCCAACCAATCCACGGTCCGTGGAGGGGCCAGGGGGTCTGCGGGAAAACTCAGGGAAAGGATCGGCATTTTAAGGTCATCAAAAAGGTAGGATGAATCCCTGAAGCCCATCAGGTAATCCGGGTGGGTGCCCCACCGCCTCCATTGATGCACCATGTTTTTCGGGAGGTTTTCAAAGAGTCCGAGGTGCTT
>NZ_JBAVZJ010000457.1:0-1963 GCF_049588695.1 Robiginitalea sp. | reverse complement strand
GTTAAGGGGGGCTTCCAATCCGATCTCAAACTGGGATCCCGTTCACAATTCTATCCGATAACCCCGGGGAATACCCTTAAAAAGGGCGCAGAAGTACCTTATAATCCCAATACCGATTTTGATCCTAAATTGCTTAAAATAAAATCTCATCACCTTTCGAAAAAAATTAATATTTTAGTTAGTCCAGGGCCTGAATATGAGTTATTTGAAAAAGATTATATAAACCAATTATTTGCTAATAGGTATCAGGTTTCAAAAAATCACAATCGAATGGCCTGCCAGCTCGAGCCGAGCCTTCCGGCCCACCAGATCCGTATCATTACATCCGCAACCTTGCCGGGGACTGTGCAAATTACACCTTCCGGGCGTCTCATTATCCTTTTAAGGGATGGGCAGACCACAGGAGGATATCCCAGAATCCTGCAACTCGATGCAAAGTCTCAGGATCGAATCGGGCAGATGCAATTCGGGGATGTAATTGGTTTTGAAAAACTAGGGTAACTCTTAAATCTGGCGGTAAACCTGTTCAAAAGGGACTCGGAAACGAGGGCCATAGACGCCTTTTTCATTTCGGACTCCGCACCCGATAACCATATTGATTTCTGCCCCTATGGGGAGTTTTAGCATCCTTTTTACCCTTAGCGAATCAAAACCTTCCATCGGGCAGGTATCATAGCCGATGGCTGCCATAGAAACCATAAAATTCTCCGCCGCCAGGGCAGCGCTTTTGTGGGTAACGATCCTCAGGTCGGATTTCCGGACCTGCCTGTATATCGGCCTGAACAGCCCGACCACCCAGAAGAAAATATAACGGATACCCCCAAAGATCCCCAGAAACTCAGTATAGAGTGTGGGAATAAGTTTGCTGTAATAATTCAGTGCCATTTTACGACGACGTTGCCACTTTTCATTTGTATTGCCCTCGAACTGGGTGTTCAGAAACCCGAGGTTTGCCCTGGCCCGCTTTCTCCATAAATCCCTTCGGGCCACTACGACCACAATTTGTTGGGCCGTTTTGGCGGCATTCTGATCAAAACAGTTCCTGGATAGTGCCCCTAGGGTCTGCCGATCGGTGATATGGATAAACTCCCAGAGTTGCAGATTACTGCTGGTGGGCGCAAGGGCACCATGGCGAATACATTCCCTCACCTTCAAAGGATCGAGGGGAGTAGTTTCAAATACGCGGACCGCCCTTCTGTAGGCAATAGCTTCACTAACCGTTTTTTCCATAGGCCGATTTTGATTCGATCCGCAAGATACGCAAAACGGCTATCCGGGCGCCTGGGTAGCGCAATACGCCTCAAAATGCCCTACTCGTGTCGTATTCCCAAATAGCTCCGGAACTCAGGGGAAAGTTGAATATGGTATTTTATTTGATATAACCATCACAATAACAATACATTAGGGTTCTATAAGATGAAATGAGCCTCTAAACCTCCCGATTATCGGGAAATAGGCGTTTTTCAAACTTATATCTTTGAAAAAAACGCTAATAATACAGGCTTTCTGCAGCGAATATATGCTCAACAAATTCAGTAAAAAAGTTACCCAGGATCCGACGCAACCCGCTTCACAGGCCATGCTCTATGCCCTGGGATTATCCGAAGCAGATCTTAAGAAACCTTTGGTGGGGATCGCCAGTACCGGATATGAAGGGAACCCCTGTAATATGCATCTCAATGACCTTGCCCTTCATGTGAAGAGGGGCACGGCCCATGGAAATTTAGTCGGTCTGGTCTTTAATACCATTGGGGTCAGTGATGGCATTTCCATGGGAACCTACGGTATGCGGTATTCGCTCCCGTCCCGAGACATTATTGCAGACTCTATGGAAACTGTGGTTCAGGCCATGAACTACGATGGCCTGGTTACCGTGGTTGGCTGTGATAAGAATATGCCCGGGGCGCTTATGGCTATGATCAGGCTCAACCGACCCTCTGTTATGGTTTACGGGGGTACAATT
>NZ_JBAVZJ010000456.1:0-6276 GCF_049588695.1 Robiginitalea sp. | reverse complement strand
GTATTCAGGACGGAATAATTGCCGCCCAAAACATCGTCGGGGGAACTGCGCCTTATGAATTCAGTATAGATGGCGTGAATTTTTTAAGTGGGGCAGGGGCTGAGACCTTTACAGGCCTAACCCCAGGGACCTATACCTTAACCGCAAGGGACGCCAACGGATGCGCCACGGTGGCTCCTCCTTTAACCATCGATCCGCTTACACCTCCTAACGATCTGGTGTTTACCGCCACAAACCCTACTTGTCCCGCCCTTGTGTCGGATATTACGACAAGCGTTTCAGGGGGAGAAGCGCCTTTTACCTTCGAAATAATTGCCCCCGCGGGCCAATTAGCCTCGAGCACCACGGGAAATAGTGCCAATTTTGACGCCCTCGCTCCGGGCACCTATACCTTCCAGGTTACAGACGCCAACGGATGTGAATACCAGGAAAACTACTCCATTCCCCCAGTAACCCCAATCCAGGTTTCCGGAACGCTGGTGAGTAATGTGAGTTGTGTAGGAGGTGCCGACGGGGAAATCGCCTTCTCTGTAAACGGGTTCAGCAGTACCTACGCATATACTGTGAATGGAGGTACTCCTGTGAGTGGACAAACTACAGGCAGCGTTACCCTGTCTGCCCTGGCCGCCGACACCTATACCATTGTTGTCACAGATGAATCCACGAATTGTACTGCTACAGAAAGTATCACTGTGAGCGAGCCGGCAGTTCCCCTTGCACTTGCCCTTAACGCCACGCCGCTTACCTGTGCCACAGACGGGTCAATTACTGCCTCCGCGTCAGGAGGGTGGGGAAGCTATTCCTATGTACTCACCCAGCCGGATGCCAGCAACCAGACCAATACTTCAGGGGTTTTCACCGGACTCACCCAAAGTGGAACGTACACTGTTGAGGTTAGTGATGCGAATGGGTGTACCCTTACCGATATCATCGACCTCACCGCTCCTGTTAACCCAACAGTCAGCCTGGATCCGGTCACGGACCGTTGTTTTGACCCAACCATCGGTGTAAGCCTTACGGCTGCAGCCTCCGGGGGAATAGCGCCCTACTCATACAGCCTTAACGGCGGTCCAGGCCAGGCCAGTAATGTCTTTGACAACCTTGCCCCGGGCACCTACTCCGTTGTCGTAACCGACACCTATGGATGTACTGCCACATCTGCCCTGGTAACGGTGGAGCCTCAATTACTCGTAACGGGAAGTTTATCAAAAGAATTAGATTGTTCGGCTACCCCTGATGCCCAAATTGATATTTCTGTAGTCGGCGGATATGCACCCTACACTTACCAGGTCAATGGAGGTGCAAGCGTTGCTTTTGCCGGCAACACTTTCTCCTACACGGCGGCAACTGACGGGAATTACACCTTTCTTATCACAGATTCCGAAGGGTGTGTTGCCCAGACCGTTGTGGTGGTAGATCCTATAACAAACCCCGTGGCCACGAACATCCCGACCAACCCAACTTGTAATGGCGCCTCGGATGGTTCTGTCGAAATTACTGTGGACCCCTCCTTTGGGACGCCTCCTTTTGAAGTGGACTTCAACGGACTTGGGTTCAGCGCTCAAACCTTATATAGCGGTCTCGGCGCAGGCACCTATTCCTTTACGGTGCGTGACAGTAAAGGGTGTCTTTTTACAGACACCGTAACCCTCACGGAACCCAGTGCGATACTTGCAGACGCTGTGCTCGTTCAGCCTTTTACATGTCTGCAGGATGGAAGTATTCAAGTCCAGAATGTCAGCGGGGGAACCCCCGGGTATACCTACAGCATAGACGGTGTGAATTTTGGCGCCTCTGATACCTTTACCGGACTCACCGCCGGAGTTTATACCATAACCGTAAGAGATGCTGCCGGGTGTACGTTAGCAACGGCCCCTGTGACCATCCCGGCACTGGATCCGCCAACGGATATCAGTTTCTCAGCTACCGCACCTAACTGTCCAACTCTTACTTCGGATGTAACCCTTTCCGTAACCGGAGGACTCGGTGCCGTTACATACGAAATCATCAGCCCGAGCGCCATTAACAATGGCAATACAAATATTTTTACCGGACTGACCCCGGACACCTATACGTTCCGGGTCACCGATGCCAACGGTTGTGCATACCAAGAATCCTTTACCATTACACCGGTTAACCCGGTTCAGGTATCCGGGACCCTGGTGCAGAATGTTTCCTGTGTGGGGACAGCTGACGGGGCTGTCGATTATTTTATAAGTGGTTTTTCAGGCACATATGCGTACTCCCTTAACGGAGGGGCTCCTGTTGCCGGACAGACTCCGAATACCATAAATTTCACCGGGTTGGTTGCAGGGAGTTATACCCTCGAAGTAACAGATGAAACGACCAATTGTACAGACACCGCAACCGTGGTTGTTGCAGAACCGGCCACCCCCCTTTCGTTTACATTTACAACAACCCCCATTACCTGTGCAACTGACGGAACGGTTACCGTTACTGCAAACGGTGGCTGGGGAAGCTACTCTTATGAGCTGGTTCAGCCAGACGCTGTGGTGCTCGGACCTCAGGGGAACAATACTTTTTCAGGGCTGAGCCAGGTTGGCAATTACACCATACGTGTTACGGATGCCAATGGGTGTCTGGAAACCGATACTTTTGACCTTCTGGCCCCTGCAAATCCTGTCGCCAGTATCGATGCGACTTCCGGCCTTTGTTTTACTTCTTCAGGCCTTGCCACAGTAGTGGTTGGTGCTACAGGGGGTGTTTCGCCTTATTACTATAGTGTAAATGGCGGCGCTACCCAAACATCAAACACTTTCAGCGGCCTGGTCCCCGGGAACTATACATTTACGGTGCTGGATAGCTTTGGCTGTTCGGATACTGTAAGCCAAACAATTGCACCAGAATTAACGGCCGGTGCCCTTCTTATTAAAGACCTCGACTGTACGGTTTCGCCTGACGCCTCAATTGACTTGTCGCCTGCTGGCGGCTACCCTCCGTATTCGTTTGAAGTAGCGGTTAACGGTGGGGGCTTTACGGCGTATACAGGTGGGTTCCCTTATACAGCATCTGTGGCGGGCAACTATCAATTCCGCGTTACAGATAGTGAGGGATGTGTTGCGCTTTCAAGTACAATTACCGTTAGCCCGGCAATACCGCCCCAGGCTACGGCAACCGGGCAGGATCCCACCTGTAACGGGGATAGCAATGGAATAATTCAAATAAATGTCGATCCGAATTTCGGAGAAGCGCCCTTTGAAATCGACTTCAATGGCCTGGGCTACAGCTCACAAACCGTATTTACCAATCTGCCTGCAGGGGTTTACACCTATACCGTTCGGGATTCAAAAGAATGTACATATTCTGACAGCATAACCCTGAATGACCCCGTCCTGTTTGACGCTACTGTTTCCGTTATGGATGTATCCTGTGGTGGCCTTGGGGTTGGGGATATTCCCGGGCGTATTGATGTTTCAATCATCAGTGGGGGAGCGGCGAATTTCACCTATACGCTTTACGACCGCCTGAATAATATTGTTCCGACCAGCGGTCCGAATCCTGTCGTAAACACCCCGAATACTTCCGTGACTTTTGACGGTCTGGATTTTGGGGATTACTACGTGCGGATCATCGACGCCAACGGATGCGAATTCTATCAAAACCCCGTTCGCGTTTTGGCGAACCCTTACCTTACACTAAACTCGGCAGCCGCTATCGCCGATTGTGTGAATGGGGGTACCGTTGTCTTATCTGCCGATGGGGGCTCCGGGGATTACACTTTCACCATTTTCGGTTCCGGGGTAGGACCAACCACGGAAGTGGCGGGACCGGGTGCGGATGAAGAGACTGCTACTTTTACCGGGCTGAATTCCGGACAAACCTACATTTTTGAGGCCATCGACAATGTCACCCTTTGTAGGAGCTATATTGAAGAGACCGTTCCCGCCCTTTCTTCCATCGTGGAAGTCGGCGATCCTACGGTCACCGATGTGACGTGTTTTGGAGGGACTGACGGTTCAATTACCTTCCAGATTGAAGGGTTTGACCCTTCGGTTACCGATATCAACTACAGTATCCTCGAAAGACTCACGAACAATCCATTGGGAGGCGCGTATTCCGGAACTGTTGTACAGGCCGCAGGAGGGCCAACGCCCACCCCGGCTGTGACCATTCCTAATATTCCTCCGGGGGACTATGTGCTTTTCTTTGAAGAAGCGACCAGTCCATTCTGTTCAAACACCTATGAATTCCGCATCCTTGAGCCCAGTCCGATCACCCTTGACCTGATCGCTCAAAACAATGCAAATTGTAATGAGAATGCCCAGGTAACAGTGCTGGCTACCGGAGGCTCCGGATCATTTACCTATGCCTTTGTTCAGGATGGTGCTGCGCCCTTACCCGGCGATTTCACCGCAAACAACTACGCAGAACTCGACCCGACTATAAACACGGATTGGGATGTATATGCCATGGATTCAGGCGGATGTATGACCCCTCCTTTGGATGTTGTCATAGCCACAGATCCCGAACCGGTAATTACGGCTTCTGTCACAAACCAATGTACTGTCGCTGAGGGCAATTTTGATATAGAAGTAACACTGGCCACTTCCGGGGTTGGGCCTTACCTGCTTAGCCTGGATGGCGGTGCCTTCCAAAGCACCTCCCTTTCTGCTTCAGGAGACACCTATGTTTTTAGTGGCCTTAGTTCAGGGACCCACTCTGTTGAGGTCAGGGATTCAAATGGGTGCGGGAATACGATAAGCATCGATATCTTCTCCCCATCCTCCATGATCGCAGAGGTACTGGTTCAGCCTACCTGTGCCTTAAATGATGGTCAGATCAACCTTACGCCGTCTGGGGGGTCTGGCAGCTTTACCTATGAACTTTTCCTCGGGGCTGTTAGCGTGACCGGCGGGCCACAGGCGCTTCCGCTGTTTACCGGACTTGCACCAGGTTCCTATACGGCATTTATATACGACAGCCTGATTCCCGGTTGTGGCGCCTCAACTACAATTGAGCTTGTAGCGCCTACTCCCGTATCCTTTATGGTAAACAGCACAGATGTAACCTGTAATGGCGGGTCTGATGGGTCGATAACCGCAATCCTGGATCCGGGTATGGACAACCCCCCGTATACCTATCAGCTTTTTGACAGCGCCGGGGTGGTCGCTTTAGGGCCGGTTCAGGCTTCTCCTGATTTTACAGGGCTTTCGGCTGGAAATTACATTGTTCGTGCTACTTCAGGCAGGGCGTGTACCACAGACGAGCCTGTGACGATCAGTGAGCCTACGCTGCTCTCTGCGGTTGCCGCTGCTACAGATTTTGTATGTAACCCGGACAACACCGCTTCTGAATCCATAATCACGGTAACGGCTACAGGCGGGACGGCCCCTTACCTGTACAGCATAGACGGAACCAATTTCGTCTCTTCCAATACGTTCAATGTGTCCGATACCGGAGTGGCTCAGAATTTTACGCTAACCGTTCGGGATGCCAATGGATGCGTTGATACCGACAATATAAGTATCAGTCCGCGCCCTGTCATTACCGATATCAGCGTCAGCCAGGTTACGGCGATCAGTTGCCTCAACGATGAGGTGGCGCGGGTAACCGTTACCGGAGGGTCCGGGGATTTCGATTTCGACCTGCTTCCCCTGGGGAGCACCGCCACCCAGAGCCCGGGGCCCGGAGTGTTTACCTCAGATTTCAGCCTCACTGCCCCCGGAGACTATACATTCCGGGTAACCGATAATGTGACCGGGTGCTATGTTACATCCGCCCCTTATACGATTCCCCCTTATGACTTAATCGAAGTTGTGGCAACCGCTGTGACTCCGGTGAGCTGTTTTGGGGACGCCTCGGGAGAACTTGATTTCCGGGTTGATAATTACTCTGGAAATTACACCTATCAGGTGTTTGATTCCGCGGGTACTCCGCTGACAGGTGTAACTGCTGCAGATACCTCTGTAAACCCAAGAACGGTCTCAGGGCTTCCTGCAGGCAACTGGTATGTCACCGTTATTGCCACGGATGCCCCTTTCTGTAACGCGGATTCCAATACACTTACTATTGGATCCCCGGCAGCTCCCCTGGCCCTTGTGGAAACCGCCAATGTCAATGCCAATTGTAATTCAGGCGCCCTTGTAACGGTCTCTGCCAGCGGTGGAACCCCGGGATATACATACGCTTTTGTTCCCTCCGGGGATATTCCGGCGGCAGGAGACTACAGCGCCAATGCAACAGCAGAGCTGAACCCTGCGGCCTATCCGGCCAACTACGATGTATATACTGAAGATTCAAATGGTTGTGTGACTT
>NZ_JBAVZJ010000455.1:0-6274 GCF_049588695.1 Robiginitalea sp. | reverse complement strand
CGTTCATACAGTGGGACGGTCCATTGAAGGCAGGCCGCTTCGGCTGATCAGCATTGGCAAGGGAGATACAGATGTCTTTCTTTGGTCTCAAATGCATGGAAACGAACCTACGGCTACCCAGGCTATTTTTGATATTTTGAATTTTCTGGCTTCCCCGGACCAGGGGACTGAAAAAAGCGCCATCCTTGAATCTGTGCGGTTGCATTTTTTACCCATGCTCAATCCGGATGGGGCAGAAGTCTTTGCCCGACGCAATGCGTTGGGGATCGATATCAATAGGGATGCTTTACGCCTGCAATCTCCCGAAGGACGAACGCTGAAGGGTGTAAGGGATAGCCTCGAGGCCGAGTTCGGTTTTAACCTGCACGATCAGAGCACATATTACAACGCCGAAAGGACTGCAAAACCGGCTACAATTTCCTATCTGGCACCTGCCTACAACTACGAAAAGGAGATCAACACCGTGCGGGCCAATGCCATGAAGGTCATTGGGTATATGAATGGAATCCTACAGAAGTACGCCCCCGGGCAGGTCGGGAAATACAACGATGATTTTGAGCCCAGGGCCTTTGGCGACAATATCCAAAAATGGGGCACGAGTGCCATTCTCATTGAATCGGGCGGGTATCCGGAAGATGTGGAGAAGCAGGAAATCCGTAAACTGAACTACGTCTCCATTCTTTCCGCCATCTATACCATAGCCACGGGGTCTTATGAAAATATGACTCTCGAGGGATATGAATCCATTCCGGAAAACGATCGCAAACTCTTCGATTTGAAAATAGAACGGGTTACTTATCCGCTTTTAGGTCAGGAGTACCTTATGGATATCGGAATCCAGAGGCCGGAGGTCGATGACGCCTCTCATGACGATTTCTGGTACAGCAGCAGGGTGGTGGACCTCGGAGATCTCTCCACCTACTACGGATATCAGACCCTCGATGCCGCGGGCTATCACCTGGAGCAGGCAAAGGTATATCCCGAGGTGATGCCCGATATGAAGTCTGTTGAAAAACTGGACTTCTGGAGCCTGCTTCAGGAAGGAGTGGCCTATGTCCGGGTGGCTGACCTTCCTAAAGAGCATATCAATTCTCCTTACCCTGTGCATTTAATTTCCTCAACGTTTAAACCCGCCGAGTTGCGACTGGGTGTGGGGATGAACCCCACGTTTATCCTATCTAAAGAAGATGGGCCAAAATACGCAGTGGTCAATGGATTCCTCTATAATCTTTCCTCCCGTGAGGGGAATGGGAAAAACAGTATGATCTACAGATAAAGCAGATTGCACTTACTGGCAGCCCCCCGTAAATCCACTGGCATCAAACTGGGTTTGAACGGCTCCCTGCTGGCTTCCCCTGAGGACCTGGATCACCAGGTTGTTTTCACCACTACCGTCGCGTTTCGGGCTGCAGTACTCAAAGAGGTAGAAGCTGTTGGCCCGCTCAGACACTTTTTGAGATAGCTGGTTGAACGTGGTTTCGAGTTCCTCTTTATTTCCCGCAAAAACACTAAAGGTTTTCCCCACCGACTCCAGGATCTGCGTATCGATCTCGGTACCCAGCCCAATGGTAAAAAAGGAAATATTGGAATCGGCATCTGCCACCTTGTCCAGGGCATCCCGTTCCCGGTAACGTGAGGCCTGGTCCGTCCCGTCTGTAAAAAGGACTACGGAAGCGGCTCCAATGGTGCTATTCTCTAGACTGTCTTCCAAAAGGGCCTCAGCCACATCTGTACTTTTGATCACCGCGCCGTAAAGATCCGTCGAGGGGTCGCTGCTTATATCGGTGGTTATTCCGTCAATGGCCGCCAATAGGGCTTCCCGTGAAGCCGTCAGGGCCTCTAACTCATGCAGTTCGTCCTGCCCGTCAAACCAATAGATCGCCATCTGGAAGGAATCGGATTCCGAACCGTCCATCACGTTATTGATAAAGCTGCTGGACGCGGATTTTAATTCAGATAAACTCGAACTCAGCACACTATTACTCAGGTCCAGGACTAAGAGGGTATGGTTGGTAAAGACTTGTGAATTGGGTGAAATCCGCGCTTGGGATTCCGATGGGGAGATCGTCCTGAAACAATCGTCATTGCGGCCTTGTTCATAGATTGTAAATTGGTTGGCCGTCAGGCCGGCCACAGGATTTCCTGTCACATCCGTAACCCTGAAAAATACGGATACTTTCCCGGGCAGGGTCGTGAATTCATCCTGAATGGATAGCAACAATTCATTGCTGCCCAAATCGATACAATCGTCTACGCTCTGCCCCAGCCCCAGGTCGTTGTCCAGATTTGGATCAAACCGGACGTCGTCATCAGAATTTCCACAGGAAACAGCCAAAGAAAAGGCAGTCAAAACACTAAATGCTACCAGTGCTCTTTTAAAATAAGTCATCATTTTCATGGGTTTGTTCGTTTGAAGGAAAACGGCCTTTTCAGAATCCTAGTATATGGGAATTAAATTCACAGGGGAATAAACGGAGTGGTAGATCCGGGCCTCTAGGGTTACGTTCAGAACAAAATCCTGTTAAATTCACCGGGCATCACCTAAATTTTTGGTATTTTTAAGCGTAATCACGCATAAAAAATCTATCCATGCCAAATTATTCTATCAAGGTCAATGGGAAATCCCATTCAGTTGAAGTGAGTGCTGATACCCCTTTACTGTGGGTTTTAAGAGATCATCTGGACCTCGCGGGTACCAAGTACGGATGCGGAATTGCGCTTTGCGGCACTTGTACGGTGCATGTGAACGGTAGCCCGGTGCGGAGTTGTGTCATGCCAATCGGGCAGGTTGGGGACGGTGAAATTAAAACCATTGAAGGCCTTTCAGAAGACGGATCGCACCCATTGCAGAAAGCCTGGAAGACCGTAGATGTGCCTCAATGCGGATATTGCCAGGCAGGGCAGATCATGTCTGCGGCCGCACTACTGGAGTCCAACCCGAATCCTACCGAGGTGGAAATCAAAGAAGCTATGAACGGAAATCTTTGCCGTTGTGCCTCGTACCAGAGGATTCACGAGGCGGTAGCTCTTGCCGCCAGGGAATCACAATCCTGAGGGGTAGAAAAATAAATAAACAGAAAGACTTAAACAGATTCTCAAATGTCAAATAACAAGAACGAACAAGGCTTTAGCAGAAGGGATTTTATGAAGGCCACTTCCCTGGCCGGGGGAGGGCTCCTGATTGGTTTTACATTTTTTGAGTCCTGTAAGCCCGGTGCGGAACCCGCTGTAGATCTGGCAGACCTGAACTACAATGATTTTAATGCCTTTATAAAGATTGCGGATAACGGGGCTGTGACTATTTTTTCCCCAAACCCGGAAATCGGGCAGGGGGTTAAAACCTCAATGCCCATGATCATTGCCGAGGAACTTGATGTGGAATGGAAAGATGTGCACGTCGTTCAGGCACCCCTGGATTCCAAGAATTACACACGGCAGGTGGCCGGTGGCAGTCAGTCTATACGGCAGGGTTGGGAACCCCTTCGACAAACTGGGGCCACTGCCCGTCAGATGCTGGTTAATGCGGCCGCGGCCAAGTGGGGTGTCGACCCCTCTGAGTGCAGCTCAGATAAAGGGATCATTACCAATGCCAAGGGAGAAACCCTGACTTATGGGGATGTCGTAAACGAGGCAGCCCGATTGGAAATCCCGGAAGATGTAAAGCTGAAACCGGTTTCGGAATTCCATATTATAGGACAGGAAATCGGGAACGTGGATATTGATGAAATTGTGACAGGCAAACCATTATTTGGTTTGGATTATAAAAAAGAGGGGATGTCTTACGCCTGTGTGGCCCGACCACCGGCTTTCGGACAAACACTGGATTCCTTCGACGATTCAGAGGCCCGTGCGATATCCGGGGTGAAGGAGGTCGTTCGCTTCGGCGATAAAGTTGCGGTCCTGGCCACAGATACCTGGACTGCCATGAAAGGTAAAAAAGCATTAAAACTCTCCTGGAAATCAGATACTTCCCTAGAGAGTACTGCGGAACATCATAAAATCTTAACCGGCCTTTTAGACGGGAATTCATTTGAGACCCTGAGAAAGGATGGGGATGTTAAAAAGGCTTTCGCAAAGGCGGATTTTGTACTGGAGCGTACTTATGAGTCTCCGTTTCTTCCCCATAATTGCATGGAACCCATGAACTTTTTTGCGGATGTTACCTCCGAAAAGATCCATCTGGTGGGACCAATTCAAACTCCTGAAGGTACTGCGAATCGTATTGCTGAAGTATTGGAACGGGATGTCGCAGATATTCATCTGGAAATGACCCGTCAGGGGGGAGGGTTTGGAAGGCGCCTGTATGGGGATTTTGCCATAGAGGCTGCGGAAATTTCGAATCTTACGAAAAAACCTGTCCAGGTCGTATTTTCAAGGGAGGACGATATGGCCGATGGTATTTACCGCCCGGCGATAAAATACAGGATCGCAGCTAGTGTAAAGGATGGAGAAATTACGGGATACCATTTGAAAGAGGCCTCTATAAATTCAAATATGTACGGCCTGATCCCTAATTTTTTCCCGGCGGGTGCCCTGGAGAATTATCAGGTGGATGTGGCAAAATTCGACAGTAAAATCACTACAGGGGCCTGGCGCGCCCCGTATACGAACTTCCTGGCTTTTGCCGAACAGTCTTTCTTTGACGAGCTGGCGGAGCTTATGGAGACAGACCGTATTCAGTTGCGACTGGATCTTTTGGAAAACGTCAAAGGCACTACGGATGACCGTATTCAATACTCCCCTCAGCGGATGCAGCAGGTGATTCGGACGGCTGTCGAAAAATCGGGGTGGGGTAGTGCCCCCGATGGCGTTTACCAGGGTTTTTCTGCCTATTACTGCCATAACAGCCATGTGGCCGAAGTAGCCGATGTTGTGATCGAAGGGGGCCGGCCCGTTGTAAAACGGGTGGTCTGTGTGGTAGACTGTGGAATTGTAGTCAACCCGCTTGGGGCGCGAAACCAGGTAGAAGGAGGGGTGATTGACGGTATTGGTCACGCCATGTACGGCGATTTTGCCTTTACGGGCGGAGCCCCTGAGAACCTGAATTTTGACGGGTACCGGTTAATTCGAATGAAAGAGATTCCCCGGGTGGAAACGCATTTTATAAAGAATACCGAATCTCCGACCGGACTGGGCGAACCTGCACTGCCACCGGCCGGAGCAGCAGTTGCCAATGCGATCAAGGCTGCAACGGGAAAACGCCTGTACAATCAACCCTTTCTCAAAGAACTGAAGGACTTACAGATTCCCGCAAAAGAAATTATCGGTTGATATGAGAGTACTTCTTTTTGGGGTGACACGGGATATTGTAAAGTGTAGCAGTATAGATCTTAATGCGCAAATTGCAGCAGGTATTCAAACCGTAGGCGACCTAAAAAAGCATCTTTCGATGGAATACCCCAAATTGGCCGAGTTGACTTCACTCGCTGTAGCGGTCAACCAGCAATACGCCGAAGAAAACCACCCCCTTGGAAATAAGGATGAGATTGCCCTAATTCCCCCGGTAAGCGGGGGCTAGTGTGAAGACTATGCTGATCGACAACCACAATCGCGTCATCAATTATGTAAGGCTTGCTGTTACTGACCGCTGTAACCTGCGCTGTAATTATTGCATGCCCGAGTCGGGAATAACTTTTGAAAAAAACAGTTCCCTGCTCAGCATAGATGAAATGAAAAAACTTTCGGATATGCTGGCCTCCCTCGGGGTGGACAAAATTCGGATTACAGGGGGGGAACCTTTTGTCCGAAAGGGTTTGATGGACCTCCTGGCCTATATGACAAATCTGGATGCTTTCAAGGAGATTTCCATTACTAGCAATGCCACTTTAATCGGTCCTTATATCGACGATTTGGAGGTAATGGGTATTCACAGTGTCAATGTAAGTCTGGACGCTATTCAGAGGGAAACGTTTGAGCGAATCACACGACGGGACCAGTTTGATGTAGTTCGGAAGAACCTTTTGCGGCTGATCTCCTCAAAAATTGAAGCACGTATTAACTTTATCGTCCTGGAAGACCAGAATGAGGGGGATATCCTTGATATGATCGCTTTTGCACAAAAGCATCCCGTACGGGTACGCTTCCTCGAAGAGATGCCCTTTAACGGAGGCAGCAAAGACTTCAGGTCCCTGAAGTGGAACCACAAAAAGATTTTGGAACATATTCGGAGCAAATACCCTGAATTTGAGAAATTACCCGCACCGCTGACCTCTACTTCAGTCAACTACAAAATCCCTGGCCACAAGGGGTCTTTTGGAATCATTCCTTCCTTCTC
>NZ_JBAVZJ010000454.1:0-5815 GCF_049588695.1 Robiginitalea sp. | reverse complement strand
CCTCTGCGGATTGCCATACGAATAATACCCCGGCCTTTTCCGCGGCCTTAAACAGGCGGTAATCCAGGGCATACCTGCTGATGCCGATGCCGCCCAAAGGTAAGGGGCAGTTCAGGCTTTTGCCCTTTGGACTGCTCAACACGAGCCGGTCGATATGGGGGGCATCGTCCAGTTCCACGCCGGACTTTTTCAGATAAGGCACAACCTCTTTACTCAGGTATTCGCCGCATACTTTATGGTTGGGCAACTTTTGTTTCTCAAATACTACCACTCCCCTTCCCATAGCAGCCAGTTGGCGTGCAGCTGTGAGGCCTGCCAATCCGCCGCCTACAATGATAATTTCAGAGGAGTTCATTCTTCAATCCGTATAGCAATTCTTAAAATCAAGCCGCAATTTTAATAGGCCCACAATTCCTCCAGGGCCGACCTCAGGCGGGATTGCGGCAGGAATCCGGCCTCCAGGCTACGTGCAAAAGGCACGGGCATCTCCAGGCTTCCCACCCTTTTAACAGGAGCATCGAGGGATTCAAAACAGTGTTCCCCGATTTGGGCGGCCACATCTGCCATAACCCCTCCGAACAATGTGTCTTCCTGAAGCAACAGGACTTTCCCGGTTTTGCGAACGCTCCGGAAGACCGCCTCCAGGTCCAGAGGGCAGAGGGTTCGTAAATCCAGAAGGTCTACGTCGGTCAGGCCCATTTCATCTAAAGCTTCCAGGGCCCAGTGCACACCCGCTCCATAGGTGATTAAAGACAATCTGTTGCCCTCCCGCAGTTGTGCTGCCTTACCAAAAGGTATGGTGTAATACCCTTCCGGAACATCCCCGTAAACACTGCGATACAGGCCCTTATGTTCAAAAAATAGCACCGGGTTCGGATCGTTTATAGCGGTGGCCAAAAGCCCTTTGGCATCCTCCGGGAATGCCGGATAGGCGACTTTGAGTCCCGGAACTTTGGTAAACCAGGCTTCGTTGGTCTGGGAGTGAAAGGGTCCTGCCCCTACCCCAGCGCCGCAAGGCATCCGGATCACAACATCGGCAGGTTGCCCCCATCGGTAATGTACCTTCGCCAAATAATTGACTATCGGATTGAATCCGGAACTCACAAAATCACTGAACTGCATCTCCACGACCGCCTTCATGCCGTTTATGGCCAATCCCATAGCCGTGGAAACGATAGCGGATTCGCATATGGGCGTATTGCGTACACGCTCTTTTCCATATGTTTCGAGGAACCCTTCTGTCACCTTAAAAACACCTCCATATTCCGCAATATCCTGTCCCATAAGGATCAGGTTGCTATGGCGCGCCATTGACAAGTTTAAGCCCTCTGAAATGGCATCTACCAGGCGAATGTTCTTAACTTCAATATTTTTTTCAATATGCTTATAATCATATTTATAGTACACATCATTTAATTCTTTAGTTTCATCAAAAACAACAGGGTCTTCCGAAAAGGCCTTTTCCAGGTGGTCGTTGATGCGGTGCGCTATTTCCGTTTTATAAGCTACCTCGAGGGCCTCACTGAGAATACCGGCCTCCCTGAGGTACTGGGTATAGTTTTCCAGGGGATCTTTGGCCGCCCAATGGTCCATCAGGTTTTGGGGGACGTATTTTGTGCCGCTGGCTTCCTCATGCCCCCGCATCCGGAATGTCTTAAATTCAAGAAGGACCGGACGGGGATGATCCCTCAAGTCAGCCGCGAGTTCACTGACTTTAGAGTAAACCTCCAATACGTTATTCCCGTCCACAATATGGGATTCCATACCATATCCGGGGCCTTTATCGGCCAAATTCTCACAGCGATACTGCTCCGCCGTGGGCGTAGATAATCCGTATCCGTTGTTTTCAATACAAAAAAGCACCGGTAAGTCCCAAACGGCAGCAATATTGAGGGCTTCGTGAAAATCCCCCTCGCTGGTTGCACCTTCCCCGGTGAAGACAGCTGTAACTTTTTTATCTCCCCTGAGCAAATGACTCAGGGCTATCCCATTGGCTACCCCTAACTGAGGCCCCAAATGTGAAATCATTCCCACGATATGGTGCTCTTTAGATCCGAAATGGAAACTGCGATCCCTTCCGTTAGTAAACCCACTTAGTTTGCCCTGCCACTGGGAAAAAAGCCTGTACAAGGGAATGTTTCTCCCGGTAAAAACCCCCAGATTCCGGTGCATGGGCAGGATAAACTCGTCTTCATCCAAACTCGCTGTAAGCCCCACGGCTACAGCTTCCTGCCCGATACCGCTGAACCACTTGGAAATTTTGCCCTGCCGGAGCAGGATGAGCATTTTCTCTTCGATCAGTCGGGAGAGCAGCATATCCTTGAACAGCCTTAACTGGGTGGTTTCAGAAATCTGATGCGATTTAAAATCCATAAAACAAACGTGTCTTTGCGTTATTGGCATTGAAAGACAAATCTAAGGAATCGAAGTTGAGAAGGACCAATAATTAGTAACTTTGAATCTCATTTAAAGCGTTTGGACATGAACGAAATACCCAGTGTTGATATGCGGGAGTTTACCTCCGAAGACCCCAGGCGGAAATCCGCATTTGTCAATCGTATCGGCGGGGCCTTTGAGGATATTGGTTTTGTTGCCCTAAAGGGTCATTTCCTCTCTGAAGAACTAGTGAGCGAACTCTATTCGGAAATAAAGCGCTTTTTTCAATTACCGCAGGAAGTAAAGCAGAAGTATGAGATAGAAGGGATTGGCGGGCAAAGGGGCTACACGTCCTTTGGTAAAGAACACGCCAAGGGCAGAAAGGAAGGAGACCTGAAGGAATTCTGGCACTTTGGACAATACCTCCCGGCAGGTTCACCCTGGGCGGCTGAATATCCCGAGAACATCGAAGTGACTGAACTGCCTGAATTCAATGCCGTTGGCAAAACAGCCTATCAAATGCTCGAAAAAACAGCGATCTATGTCTTGAGGGCTTTGGCGCTGCATCTAGGGCTCGAAGAAACGTATTTTGATGCCTATGTTCAAAACGGAAATTCCATTCTGCGACCGATTCACTACCCCCCTATCACACAAGAACCAAAAAATGCTGTCAGGGCTGCAGCCCACGGCGACATCAACCTGATTACACTCTTAATGGGGGCTCACGGAAAGGGACTTCAGGTTCAAAATCATCAGGGCGAATGGATCGACGCTATTGCCCAGCCCGATGAGCTCATGATCAATGTGGGCGACATGCTTTCCCGCCTTTCGAACAATCGCCTGAAATCGACCATACACAGGGTGGTGAACCCACCAAGGGAGGCCTGGGGCAGCTCGAGGTACTCCATTCCCTTTTTCATGCACCCGATCAGCTCTATGCCTTTGAATTGCCTTCCGAATTGTATAGGCAAGGACAACCCAAAAGGTTTTGAAGATATTACAGCAGGAGCCTACCTTCATGAACGTTTAATTGAGCTGGGGCTCGTGAAAAAATAAATTCACCCTGATCCACTAACCCACCCGCTGCATGGATTTAAAAGACCAACTCAAAAACCTCTTTCCGGACCATGAAGTTCCAAATGAGGAGGATTCTGTTAAGGATTCCGAACGTGCTTTATGGATTCAGGAGGCGCCAATCGTGTGCAAATACGAGAAACGAAAAGGGAAGCCCGTCACTATTTTGGACGGGTATACGGGAGACAAAGAGGACTTCAGGGAATTGGCCAAAGGCCTGAAAACCCACCTGGGTGTGGGAGGTTCTGCAAAAAACGACACCATCCTCATTCAGGGGGACTACCGGAAGGAGATAATGGAATATTTAAAGGACCTGGGTTTTCGTGTCAAACGCGTGGGTGGTTAAATTGAAAAGAGGTTGCGTCAATCTGTTAATTATTTTCTTTTTTTTCGATTAAATGCTACATTTAAAGATTAGAAGTCAAACAACTATGCCCACATGAGTTCCCAGCTGCATATTACCAACGGAGATTCTTTCACCCAAAGGTTGAAAAAACTGAAATTTAAAGGGGAAATAATTACCTGGAGGGAAATGCTGTGTGAAGGAAAAACAGAAACCTCCGTGGGAAGTGAGGCATTCTGGAAAACCAGGTTCGAATTTCTACACAAGAATTACAACATCAGTAAATCCTGGTTTGTCGAAAAGACCCTCAAAGAATACCGCAGCCTTTGCAACCATAAGCAGCAGGATGAGATAATCCTCTGGTTCGAGTATGATTTGTTTTGTCAAATCAATATGTTGGCGGTTATCAGTTGGCTCAAAACCCATCGCAGACACGTTCAAATATCCCTGGTGTGTTCCGGATATGAAGATGATTCGAGTCGGCTTTATGGATTGAACGAATTAACTGACGACCAGATTCAGGAGCATTTTAATTCTCGGGTAGCCCTGAGCCAGAATGACATTGAATACGCAGATTATGTCTGGCAGTTGTATTGCAGCGATAACCCGATACGCCTTGAGAACCTCTCCGATTTTGAGTTATATCAGTTCAATTATCTCGAGGACGCCCTTAAAGCCCACCTGCGTCGTTTCCCGGCCATCAAAAATGGGTTGAATGAAATAGAAAACAGAGTGCTGCAGGTGGCTGCTGAAGGTAAATCCTCCTCGAAAAAGGCCCTGATGGGCGCCTTACTCCAGGATCAGGGATGGTATGGCTTCGGCGATACGCAATACCAGAGAATCCTTAAAAACCTCCGACCTTTATTTCATTCGTTTAATCCGGTACGCCTTAGTAAAAAGGGCAAGGAGATCCTGGAAAATAAAGACAACTACTACGCAACCCTCCGGGATACGGAAGCCTATTTGGGCGGTGCCCTGAAATACAACTATCTCTATAATTCCGAAGCGGGAAGGATCTTAAAACTCTGACATGTCCCTTAAGGCCTCTGAGTTGATCCTGAACCCGGATCAGTCCATTTACCACCTTAATCTCCATCCTGAAGACCTCGCTCCTACCGTACTCCTGGTTGGAGACCCTGATCGTGTTCCCAGGGTGTCCCAATATTTTGATCATATAGAGCTCAAAAAATCCAAAAGGGAATTCATCACCCATACGGGGACCTTCAACGGTCTTCGGATTAGCGTTGTCTCCACGGGTATTGGAACAGACAATATCGATATTGTCCTCAATGAGCTGGATGCCCTGGTGAATATTGATTTTCAACAGCGGGAGGTGCGCAGTACACTGAAAGCCCTGAACCTGATCCGGTTGGGTACCTCTGGCGCCCTTCAGGCGGACATCCCTATCGACGCCCTTGTTTTAAGCGATCTCGCCATAGGTTTTGACGGATTACTCCATTTTTACGAAAGCGAAAAGATACAGGTTGCCGATGTACAATTTGCTTTTGTGGAATATAGCGACTGGTCAGTGTTTAAGGCCATCCCTTATGTCGTAGGGGCAAATCCCGAACTTTGTGACCACCTGAACTCCGAGGAAATGATCCGGGGCTTTACTGCGACCAATCCTGGTTTCTATGCCCCCCAGGGGAGATCCCTCCGCTTAATACCAGAGCAACCGAACTTGAGTGAAATACTGAGTGCTTTTCGTCACCGGGATCTCAGGATTACAAACATGGAAATGGAAACTGCGGGAATATTTGGGCTGGCACGCCTTATGGGTCACAAAGCCGCCTCGGTAAACTGCATTCTGGCCAATCGAATGACGGGCACCTTTAGTTCAGACCCGGCATCAGCCGTAGATCATATGATTCGAACAACGTTGAGGAATCTAACCACAACAGCCTAAACCCTCCCTAAGTGTTATGAATCGAAAAATAGAAATTGCAGGGGTGCCGGAACACTTTAATTTACCCTGGCACCTGGCCATGGATGAAGGCGCCTTTCGGGAACGCGGTATAAACC
>NZ_JBAVZJ010000453.1:0-4912 GCF_049588695.1 Robiginitalea sp. | reverse complement strand
AGTGCTTCAGGGGTTTGTAGTTCCACGGCCTCAATCCATTCCCCTCTGTGATTTTTGAAGGCAATAAGGTCTTCATCTCCGTACCCTTCCGGATAGCGATCCAAAAGCAGGCCTGCCATTTCGGAGGTCAGTTTCTTGTAGTCAATAATGATTCTTTTCATGGTTTTGCCGGTTGGTGGTCATTGATATATACAAGCTAAATATTTATGTGGCCGCCGGCTGAAAAGAGTTGTCTAAGATGAAATTTTTGTAGGTGAAATAGCTATTCTTTGTAGTAATCAAAGCTGGCATTGAGCAGTTCCGGGGTCACTGTCTGGTCTGTCCGGGCTTTCCCAATGGCGTCCAACAGGGCGAAAAGGACTTGCCCATGGGTATTCTTTTTATCGTAACGCAGCAGGCTCAGTATGCTAGCCCGGTCTTCCGCAGTTATGGGTACACGGGGGAAAAATCGTAAGAAAACAGCTTTTATCTCATCGCATTCAGCCTCTGTCATCCGGCACTGGCTTACAGAAATAAAAGCTTCCATAATCATACCGGCAGCAATGGCTTCCCCGTGCAAGAGGGGTTCGCGAGATTCCTGAGTCAAAAAATGGGATTCGATGGCATGGCCGAGGGTGTGACCGAAATTCAAGATTTTGCGCAGCCCCTTTTCATTCGGATCCGTCCGAACGACTCCTTCTTTGAGTTGCACGCTGCGGGGGATAAGCCTTTCCAGGTGGTCCAGTGTGTTCAAGGTGCTCAGTTCCCTCCAATAATCCTTATCCAGTATCAATCCGTGCTTGAGCATCTCGGCAAAACCACTTGTGATCTGCCGGTTGTCCAGCGTCCGCAAATACCCTGGGTCAATCAAGACCATTTCCGGATTTTTGATTAGGCCAATCTGGTTTTTCAGGGGTCCCAGGTCGACGCCGGTTTTTCCTCCAACCGATGCATCTACCATGGAGAGCAGGGTAGTAGGGATATTGACAAAAGCAATACCTCTTTGGTAGGCGGAAGCGACAAATCCGCCCAGGTCTGTGACAACGCCCCCGCCCAGGTTGATCAACAGGCTCTTGCGATCGGCCCCAAGCTCTGAGAGTTGTTCCCAAAGCTTCAGACAGGTATGGAGGGTTTTAAAAGTCTCGCCAGCAGGAAATTCCAACACCTCCCGGGGGGATACCTGGGATACATATTCCTCAAAGCGCGGGAGACAAGAGGTTCTCGTATTGGAATCCGTCAGCACGATAACCTTTGAAAACTGGGATTCAGAAATCAGTTGGTTCAAAGCAGGATAGGCTTCGGAACCGAACAGGATTTCATGTGAATCACTATTTAACACATCCATAATTTGATCTTAGGCAGCTCAAAATAACCTAAAATTTTCATATAATATTTTCTTTCGGACAGACTATATTTGTGAGGTACAGAATTCTCTATAATGACCGAGCGCATTTTCGAAAACACCAGGACTGCTTTTGCTCTGAAAACGGATGCTGAATTAGATCGTGCCTATTTCCTTTTCAAATTGATTTCCGTGGAGCCCCTCGTGAAGATCGGAACCAGCCTGACCAATTTTGCGATCAAGGCTAAACTGCCGGTGGAAGGAATAATCCGTACTACAGTTTTCGATCATTTTTGCGGGGGAGTTAGTGAATCCGATTGTATGCCGGTGGTCGAGAGTATGTGGGGTGCAGGTGTGAGTACGATCCTGGATTATTCGGTTGAAGGAAAGGACTCAGAGGATCCCCTGGATGACGCCCTGGCCAAGACCCTCGAGATCATCGATTTTGTTAAGGAATACAAGGCAATTCCTTTTGCCGTATTTAAACCCTCGGGCTATGGTCGTTTTTCTCTTTTTGTAAAAAAAGGAAGCGGTGAGCGCCTGACCCAGGCCGAATCCGCAGAATGGGAACGGGTGGTGCAACGGTTTGAAAAGACATGTCAAAAGGCATATGACCTCGACGTGCCACTGCTTATCGACGCTGAAGAAAGCTGGATGCAGGATGCTGCTGATCAGCTGGTTGAACAGATGATGCAAAGCTTTAACCAAAAGCGACCTATCGTCTTCAATACCCTGCAGATGTATCGGGCAGATCGTCTGGATTACCTTAAAAAGCTGCATCAAAGAGCACAGGCCGCGGGCTATAGGCCAGGCGTAAAGCTCGTGCGTGGGGCCTATCTGGAAAAGGAAAATGAGCGGGCGGAAGAAATGGGATATCCCTCCCCGATATGTACTTCCAAACAGGAGACCGATATTAATTTTGACGCGGCTGTTTCGTATTGCCTGGACCATCATACCGAGATTTCCCTCTACGCCGGGACGCACAATGAGCAGAGCTCCTATAAACTGATGCAGGCTATGGAGGAAAGACAAATTAGCAGGGATGATCCCCGGATCTGGTTCGGACAACTCTATGGGATGAGTGATCACATCAGTTTTAACCTCGGCCAGGCCGGGTATAATGTATCTAAATACCTCCCGTTCGGTCCGGTAAGGGATGTGATGCCGTACCTCATTCGCAGGGCCGAGGAAAATACGTCCGTAGCCGGGCAAACCAACCGGGAGCTTGAGTTACTTAAAAAAGAACGGGAAAGGCGAAAATTATAGATTTCTGCAGATCATTCCAGATCGTAATCCTTTAGGAGGGTATACTCCTGGCAATTCTCGAGGGTAATGCTCACTTCACCTTCTATGGTTTCATAATCAATTCGATATATTTTACATGGTGAAGCCTTTGTATTACTGGCCTTGAAATCAACAGAACCCTCTTGCAGTAATTCCTGAATCAAAAGGGTGTCGATAGGAGTGGACAGAGCAGGATCTGTACGCATGGGCTTGGATCTGAGTTCTTTCAATACCCTGCAATTGGGAAGGTAACAGAATTCTGTTCCGGTCTCATCTGTTTTCTTCCTCAGAAAAAAGGCGAGGAAAATGAGGCCAATTGACAAACCGAGCAGAAAATACCCCAGTCTTTTTAAAAAAGGCATGCGCTAAAATATAAGAAAGTTGATATCGCTGAAGTTCATTCCAAACCATTCTCCAACGGTTCGGTTGGTCAGGATTCCGTGGTACATATACAATCCGTTCCTTAAGCCTTTGTCGAATCGAAGGGAATTTTCAAGCCCTCCGTCGTCCCCAAGTTGCATTAGATAAGGCGTAAACATGTTACTGATAGAGATGGAAGAGGTTTTTGGGTACCGGGCCGGGATATTCGGCACCGCGTAGTGAATGACCCCATGGCGCTCATACGTGGGTTTGTCATGGGTAGTTACTTCGCTGGTTTCAAAGCAGCCTCCCATGTCGATACTGATATCGATAACAACCGCCCCTTTTTTCATTTGTTCCACCATGGTTTGTGAGACCAGAACAGGTGCCCGATCTTTACCTCTTACCGCTGCGATAGCTACATCACAGCGCTTCAGGGATTTTAGAAGATTTTTGGGTTGGAGCGTGGAGGTATATAGCGTCTGGTTGAGATTTCGTTGAATGTTGCGCAATTTGGTCAGGGAGTTATCGAAAATCTTTACGTTGGCTCCGAGCCCCAGGGCTGAGCGGGCCGCGAATTCTCCTACGGTCCCTGCACCGATGATTACAACTTCCACGGGTGGTACCCCACTAATATTGCCAAACATTAAACCATTTCCTTCCTTGGCAGCCATAAGCTCTGCAGCGATAAGGACTGAGGAAGTTCCGGCAATTTCACTCAGGGCCCGTACCGCCGGATATTTTCCTTCTTCATCCCGAATGTATTCAAAGGCGATCGCGGTAATTCTTTTCTTCGCGAGCTTTTCAAAAAATGCTTTGTGTTGCATTTTAATCTGAAGGGCTGAAATGAGAATGCTCTGTGGATTGATCATTTCTATTTCGGCCAGGGTAGGCGGTTCCACTTTGAGAATAATAGGGCATCCGAATACCTTCTTTGTGTCCCGGGTAATGGTTGCTCCCGCATTGGTATACTGCAGATCGGTAAAACTGGCATCTGCTCCTGCGCCTGCTTCTATCATGACTTTATGCCCTTGAGCTGTAAGGGCATTAACCCCGTCCGGGGTCAAACAAATTCGGCGTTCCTGTAACTGACTTTCCCTGGGAATGCCAATAAAGAGTTCGCCTTTCTGTTTAAGAACCTCTAGTTTTTCTTCCTGGGGAAGTAACTGTTGTTTGCTGAAAGGGGAGGAGGGTTGATTCATGGAAGCCGGGTCGTCTGCTGGCACACTGTCCTATACACTCAAATGTACAACAAATTCCATAAAGGACCGGGCAAATACCTTGGGTTGAAACCTCCAAAAATATCAGAGGCTGAGCAAGCTTTTCATGGCCGTCTGCATCTGTTTAAAGATTTCGTTCAGGGTCCGTCGTGCAGACCGGTTGGATAAGTCTTCTTTTACCACCTCCGGGGAAACCTCAGAGACCGTTATTCCGGCTTTATCCAATTCCGCCTTCTCTTTGTTTTTATAATAGTCCAGTTCGGCTGCCATAGCCTCCATATCAATACCATGAACATATTTGTCAAAGAGTTTCAGCCGCAGAAAATAGACAAAGGGAATCAGGATCATACAAACCGGTAGAATCCACAAAACGTTTTCAACATCGACAACGGGGTCATAGAGATAAAGTACTTCAAAGATTTGGAAGGCATACATACACAGGGGTATCAATAGAATATGATACCACCAGTGTTTACAGGTGAGAAACCAAAGGGTCAACAGGTAGAGGGGAATAAATTTACCTAATAAGAACCAGACATAGGTGGATACATTATGAAATCCACCATTGCCTAATTTGAAACCCAGAATGGAAACCGTTGCCTCGGGGTCCTCAGGGAAATACTCGTGAATCTTAAACAGGAAAGGGGAAATCAAAATAAGGATTACAGCAAGGGACTCCAGGGTAAACCTTTTTTTGGTCAGTTGTTTCTGCTTTTCCATATTGTAG
>NZ_JBAVZJ010000452.1:0-2018 GCF_049588695.1 Robiginitalea sp. | reverse complement strand
GGTTCATTCTCCTTCCAATACATGCCATTTTCCTCACTATAGACGGCCTGTTCTTCTAGGGCTTCCAAGATTTCCCGGGAAGTAGGCGGTTTCCCAAAACGATGCAGGGCCAGGGCAACCATACCTTTTTCATATACTGAGTAAGTCAACCAATCCGCTTCCCCGGACTTCAAATACTGATCTATTATACCTCGCTGTTCTTCGGTTAAAGGATGGTGTTCCAGGAAAAAACTCCGCATATAGAGATAGTGTATATCCGAACGGTCCGGATTTATACGGGATATCTCCGGGTCCTGCTCGAGGCGCCTTTTATGATCCGCAATAAACTCACCATCGAGATAGTCCAGGGCTTTTCTAATGATGGTTTCTTCTCCATCCCCGTTCGCACTCTCGATACCAAGTTTTGCCAAATGGCCGAAGCCGGCCAAAATATGACGGGTGATGTACCTGTTTTCACTTCCTCCGGCAAACCAGGGAAAACCTCCTGAAGGAAGCTGAAGTTGCCGGAGCGTAGCGATGGCTTCTGCCTGCCGATCCTGTACCCCTTCCCCTGTAAAGGCGCGCCCTAATCGGGCATTGTTCTCCTTTTCACTTTCGGCATCACGCAACCAGGGCGATTCCGAAACGATTCTGGATTTCAGTTCAGGGTTCTTTTCCAAAGGGGACTCCGTAATTGTATCCGAGGCCCAGCTCCTAAAGACGGTTTCGATGTCCGGGTGGCTCTCTAAAATGGATTCTGCAATGGCATTGGAATAATAGCGCGCAAAAGTCTGCTCAGCACATTCATAGGGATAATCCATCAAATACGGAAGGGACTTAAGGGCTAACCAGGCCGGATTGGAGGTGTATTCCAGGGTAAACCGATGGTGTTTTATCGATCCTGAGGTATGGGTTTTCAGGTTTTCCAGGGTTACAGATTTCTCCGCTCCGGGAGGCACCCAAACCGGTTTTGACTCCGAGACCATTACCCTGTTTGACAATACTGGAATGATCTTGACCTCCCCATCACTTTTCTGGCCGGCCGTTGCTACCGTTTTTATTTGAAGCGCGCCCATTCCCCTGGGAATGGTGAGCATCCAGGTAACCTCGGCATTGGCCTTAGGTGCGAGTTGGAAGGTCTGATTTCTCGGCCCTTTAATAACCTGAGCAGTGACTGCCTCCATCGTCATCGCGTCCTCAATCTCAAGAATTGATACTCCCGTTAAGGTTTCAGCGGTGAGGTTACTGATTTTGACCGAATAAAACAACGTGTCTTTTTCCCGAATAAAACGCGGGTAATTAGGCACGATGGAAATCTCCTTTTGGGTAATTACGGATTTATCCAGGGCTCCATGTTCTAAGTTCCTGGTATGTCCAAAAAGCATCAGTCGCCATTTCGTCAGGGCCTGAGGGGAGGTGAATTCAAGGTCAATTGCCCCATTCTTATCGGTCCGCAATTGTGGGAAGAAAAATGCCGTTTCCTTCAGATCAGAACGAAATTCTGCTTGCAGGGCACTTGACAAAGCGGCCTTTGTAGTAATTATAAGCACGCCGTGAATACCCTTTGATCCGTAAAGGGATGTAGCGGCTGTACCCTCTAATAAATACGTGTCCTCAATATCTCCCGGATTCAAGTTTAGGTCGCTCACAATAACCCCATCTACCACATATAAAGGACGACTACCCGCCACGGCTGTGTTCGAACCCCTGATCATAACTTGGACTCCCTTCGCTTGCCCCCCCAACTCCTCCATAGCCTCTTCGTATTCAATCACAGTTTCATCCCCAGAAGAAACCGAATAGCCCCGGGCGATTGTGACTACTTCATCCAGTGTATGAGCATCTTCCCTCAATACCACATTCACGGTCTCGGATTTACGAATCCACACAACTTCGGATTGGAACCCTATGTAGGAAATAGTGAGGCTGGATCCCACAGGGGCGTCGAGTGAATAATACCCGTCAAAATCGGTTTGGGCCGTATTTGCAGACCCATTGACAACCACATTCGCCCCTGGTAAAGGATACCCGTACTCATC
>NZ_JBAVZJ010000451.1:0-2034 GCF_049588695.1 Robiginitalea sp. | reverse complement strand
ATCTCAGATATCAAGGGTACAAACTCCTAAAATCAAAAGGGAAAGCACGTTGCCTAAGCATTACCCAATGTTTCAATACATCCTCACTAAAATTTAAGGCAAAACTAAACGCCCAGCATTCCGAGTTGTGGCTGCATATTGGTTTCTTTAAAAAAACGGCATGGAATTTCCGTTTAAAAGAATATCGAACCTCACTCGGGTAAATTGCGGGTTTAGTGTGATCAAATATTGCCTTCTTGGAGGGCGGGATTCCTTGATACTCGATGTTTCAGTATTTGAATATCCTAGCGCTCCATACGTTCGAGTAATGCGGTATTGATTCGTTTTATAAGGGAAGGGCCCTCGTATACAAAGCCGGTCCATAGTTGTATCAGGCTTGCGCCTGCATCCAGCTTCTCCAGGGCGTCTTCAGGACTGTGTATCCCCCCTACCCCAATTATGGGAAAGGCCCCCTGGCTGTTTTCGTATAAGAAACGAATCACCTCCGTGCTTCTGCGCTCCAGGGGTTTCCCACTAAGACCTCCCATTTCTGAGCTGAGCTCAGGATCAGAGACCAGACCGTCCCTCGATATGGTGGTATTGGTAGCGATCACACCATCGGTACCGGTACTGGTAATAATCTCAATAATATCCAGTAGCTGGGTATCAGTGAGATCGGGAGCAATTTTAAGGAGAACAGGTTTTTCCTTTGTCTTGTGGGTTACTGCATGGGCTTTCCCGGCCTTTTTAAGCGTATTCAATAATTCAGTCAGGGGCTCCTTATCCTGTAACTCCCGTAAACCCGGAGTATTGGGGGAACTGACATTTACCACAAAGTAGTCGACAAGTGGGTAGAGTGTCTTCAGACAGTATAAATAGTCAGAGGCGGCACTCTCGTTCGGGGTAATCTTGTTCTTGCCAATAGTCCCGCCGACCAAAACGCCATGAGGTACCTTTAATCGCTCGGCTGCAATATCGACACCCTGATTATTAAACCCCATTCGGTTGATGATGGCCTGGTCATCCTTCAGGCGGAAGAGGCGTTTTTTTGGATTCCCCTCCTGGGGCTTCGGGGTGAGAGTTCCGATCTCTATAAACCCAAAACCCAACCCCGAGAGCTCGCGGAAGAGTCGGGCATCTTTATCAAATCCGGCAGCCAGACCCACCGGGTTCGGAAAGGTCAGTCCGAACACCTCTCGCTCGAGTCGTTTATCCTTTTTTGTAAAACGCGCAGTGACCAGGGATCCCAGGCCCAGGCGATAGATGAATCCGATAGCTTTAAAGGACCAATGATGGACCTGTTCGGGATCAAATCGGAAAAGGAGGGGGCGAATAAACTGCTTGTACATCGGGGTCAATGTTTGGCTAAAAATACAAACTTCCCTTCAGGAGTCCTACTGGCTTAAGGGGTGATTCTATTCGTTCTCCTCGCCTTTCAGAAAGGTTTCAGAGGTCGGTTCAAGGGGGTAAAGGTCCAGCTCCGCACACAATTCTGCATACTTTCTGTACTGGGCAGGTCTGAAAATACCGAGTAGCAGGCGGTCATAAAATAGTGAATTCCGAACCATCTTTTCTTTGATCTCCTCGTACTTCTGGCCCATGGCGGTCAGTTGCTCGGGTGTTTGTTGCGGGTGAGAAGCGAGAAGCTCATCCAGCTCCAGCTGCAATGGCGCATTTTTTTGCTCAAGCGAATCTACCCAATTCAGCATGCGCTGCTCCTGGGTTGTATCAAACTCGAATACCTTTGCAATTTGTTGTGGATCCGTTCCCCCGAGCCCCACCGGACAATCCTCGCCTCGTACGCCCGTGGCCCAAAAGAAACCAACCAAAAATAAATTTCTCCATTTCATGGGCTGAAATTACAAAAGTGATACCTGATTTTCATACAGAAACCTATTTTTGAAGAAAAGAACATATGAATTCCTTAAAAGAGCGTTTTCTTCGCTATGTACGCATAAACACCGAAAGTGATCCGAATTCTAAATCATGCCCCAGCACGGAACATCAATGGAATCTGGCACGCCTGCTCGAAAGAGAACTCCGGGAACTGGGCAT
>NZ_JBAVZJ010000450.1:0-2252 GCF_049588695.1 Robiginitalea sp. | reverse complement strand
CTCCAACACGGCAACGACCTGGCCTTTCCGAACCTTATCCCCTACAAGCAGGGATGTTTTTTTAACAAATCCCCCATAGACCGCGCTGATGACCACGCGATTTTCGGGTGGGACATCGATCATACCACTGACCCGGATCACTTCGGGAAATCGCATCTCTGCAGGGGTACTTACAGCCATGTTATTGGCTTCGAACTGCTGCCGGCTCAGGGTGATAATTCCCGCTTCTTCGCTATCCTGAGTCGGATTACCGGATTCGGAGGCCTTTTCCTTACAGGAGAGGGCCAGGGCCAGGATAAGTAGCGTAAATATGAGGGTATTGGATCTCATGTTCTGGGTTTAATAGGTTAGATAATTAATCTGGAGGACAATGTCGTTATATCGTTCCAGTTGCCTTAAATACTCAAGGCTGATTTCATAGCCGTTTTCCAGGCTTAAGATGTATTGGAAAAAATCGATTTCACCATTCCTGTAGCTGCTTTCCGCAGTGCGCAGAATAGCCTTCGAAAGCTGGAGTCCTTCTTCTTCGTAGTATCTCAGTGCTTTTTCCTGCTGCAAATGCTCGTCTTTTAAACGATCCAGTTTCGTCTCCAGGCGTAACTCGTATTCCTGTTGTTGATCGCCAAAAGCTTCGGCTTCCAGGCGGGCAGAGCGAATACGGGAAGATTGCCCTGGGAACAACAAAGGTATTTTCAGCCCAATGGTATACCCCCTGAACCAGTCTTCTGTCATCCCGTTATCTCCCTGGAGGTACTGGAGTGAAAACCCGGGAAGCAATTGTTGTTGCTCGAGCCGGAATTGTTTATCCAGGGCCAGTTGCTGGTTCTCGTATCGGGTGAGTTCGGGCAGGGAATCGACTATCGGGAATTCCAGCATCATTCGCTCAGGGGCAGGTGTGGCCAGCTGCAGGGGTTGCTCAGACCTTACCAGGTTTTGAATCTGGTTCTCCAAAATTCCGGCCCGGGTTCGGGCTTCCTCCAACTGAATGCGAATTTCCCTGGATTTGGATGTGGCCGTAATTTTCTCCAGATAATTGGTCGCTCCCAGTTCAAATCGCCGGTTGGCGGCTTTTTCAAATGCCTGGTAGAGACTGTCCAGCCGGGAGTAGATATGTGCAGTTTCCAGGGCAACCAGGTACTGGTTATAGGTGTTGCTCACTTCCAGAAACAACTGCTTTTTTCGGATTTGATAGGCGTTTTTTTCACCCGCTGCCAAATAGTTTTGCACCTGCCGCCGGGCACCATAGACGGTAGGGAACTCAAAATCCTGTCGAATTCCCAGGACGTTCAGGGAAACATCTTCTATCCTGTTTGCCTCATCGCGGTTGTAAAAGAATTCGGTTTTGCCGAAATCAAAAGCAGTACCCCTGCGGGCATCTGCCGCTTCCATTTGTTTTTCAGCGGCTTGCAGGGCAGGGTTATTGATCCGGGCGATTTCGAGGAGTTCTTCCAAATCCGCGGGGTTCTCCTGTCCCTGAAGGGGTACAGAAAGCATAAAAAGGAGAAGAGCGGCTCCTATAGCACGTGTTGAGGCCCCCGGGCTGGAATTTCCCTTCTTCACCTTGCTGAATAAGGCGTAAAGCACCGGGAGAACGACTAACGTCAGGAGGGTTGAGGTGATGAGGCCGCCGATGACTACTGTAGCCAGGGGCCGCTGAACTTCGGCACCCGCACTTGTAGACACGGCCATGGGTAAAAAGCCCAGGGCTGCTGCGGACGCTGTGAGGAGAACGGCCCGCATCCGGTCTTGTGCCCCCTGTGTGATAAGTGCTTCCATAGTATCAAAAGCGGTTAGTTTTAATTCTTTAAAGTGCTCGATCAGCACGATTCCATTCAGGACGGCGATCCCAAAAAGGGCTATAAACCCAACCCCGGCCGAGATGCTAAAGGGCATATCCCGGATCAATAACAGCAATACGCCCCCAACAGCGGCCAGGGGAATGGCAGAAAAAATAATCAGGGTATCCCGTACGGATTTAAAGGCGATATAGAGCAGGATAAATATGAGCATAAGGGATATGGGAACAGCTACAAAAAGCCGGGACTTGGCAGACTGCAGGTTTTCAAACTGCCCCCCGTAGGTGATGGTGTACCCGGGTGGAAACTGTACCCGGGATTCTACCAGATTCTGTATTTCATTAACCACAGATTGGAGGTCCCGGTCCCGGACATTGATTCCGACCACAATCCGCCTCCGCGTATCATCCCTCGAAATCTTTGCGGCCCCTTTGTCATAACTGACCTCGGCAACCT
>NZ_JBAVZJ010000449.1:0-4371 GCF_049588695.1 Robiginitalea sp. | reverse complement strand
TAAACTCCGATAAAGGAATAACCAACCTGCACGTTCCCAGCGACGTCATCATCGATGCCTCCATGCCCGCTATGATTCGCAATTCCGGTCAGATGTGGAATGCGGAAGGGAAATCTCAGGATACGATGGCCGTTATTCCGGACAGCAGCTATGCCGGTATCTACGAGGCCACTATAAATTTTTGTAAGAAATACGGGGCCCTGGATCCGCGAACGATGGGATCCGTTCCCAACGTGGGACTTATGGCGCAGAAGGCCGAGGAATACGGTTCGCACGACAAAACATTTGAAATAGCACAGGCGGGAAGTGTAAAGGTGATCGACAACGTCTCGGGAGAAGTCCTTTTAACGCATAAGGTGGCGCCAGGCGATATCTGGCGGATGTGCTCCGTAACCGATGCCGCCGTACAGGACTGGATTCAGCTGGCCGTGCGCCGGTCAGAAGAGTCGGGTACCCCGGCTGTTTTCTGGCTCGATGCACAGCGGGCCCATGACCGGGAATTGATTTCGAAGGTGGACACCTATCTTCCTGAAGCGGTTCGGGAAAAACTGGATATCCGGATTCTCTCACCGGAAGCGGCCACCTGGTACACCCTTGAAAGGATCCGTGAAGGGAAGGATACCATTTCAGTTACAGGGAATGTCCTCAGGGACTATCTCACGGACCTTTTTCCAATTTTGGAAGTTGGAACCAGTGCCAAAATGCTTTCAATAGTCCCTCTAATGCAGGGAGGAGGGCTTTTTGAAACAGGAGCCGGAGGTTCTGCCCCAAAACACGTACAACAATTTCTGGAAGAAGGACACCTGAGATGGGATTCCCTGGGGGAATTTATGGCCCTTGCGGTTTCTCTGGAGCACTTCAGCCAGAAATACGACAATGCAAAGGCCAGGGTCTTGTCCGAAACACTGGACCTGGCTACCGAAAAATTCCTGGATGAAAACAAATCCCCCTCCCGAAAAGTGGGGGAACTCGATACCCGCGGAAGTCATTTTTTCCTGGCCCTGTATTGGGCTCAGGCCCTTTCCGGCCAGACCGGGGATGCAGAACTCCGGGATATTTTTCAGGGTATAGCCCGTGCGCTGACTGACGCCGCACCGGACATTACCTCCGAGCTTCTTGCTGCCCAGGGCACTCCACAGGATATCGGTGGGTATTACCTGCCCGATCCTCACAAACGGGATGCGGCCATGCGCCCCAGTACCACTTTAAACCAGATAATCGATCAGCTGTAGGGACACTTATAGAAGCTGATTCTTTAAGAATATGTCATAGTCAGGGCTTGCCGTTCCATACCGCGATATGCTTCCCAATAACATACTACCATGGGGTAGTGCACTTGGCTAAGGCGGTAGTTATTTTGTAAAGCTACTGCTGGGAGATTGCCAAACTGCAATGAACATGCAGGAGTATTTTTTAGAGCATGGGAACTGAAAAAATGTCGCTGAGCGAATCGTAGGACATGCCCGAGGTACCCACTTGAAATAGAAGAGAACGCCTATATTTAAAAAAAATTGCTTTTCCATTCCATGAGGCTACCCTTTTTTGTATGTGCCCTGCTGGCCGTTTCCTTCCTGAATGCACAAAACCGATATACTTTAAGCGGTACCGTAAGTGAAGCTAAGAGTAATGAAACCCTTATAGGAGTGAGTATCCTGGTGCCCGAGCTGAGCACGGGAGCAGTGACCAATGAATACGGTTTTTACTCCCTGACCCTCCCCGAGGGCACTTATGAAGTGGTAGTAACCTATCTGGGATTTCAGGACATCCGGCGGGAAGTGACCCTGAATTCGAGCCAGCGTCTTGATTTTCAGATGGATGAAGAGGCGGAACAGCTGGACGAAGTTGTACTGACCGAAGACGTGGAACGCCTGGATATACGAAAACCCCAAATGAGTGTGTCTGCCCTTTCGGTCGAAACCATCAAGCAAATCCCGGTGGTCCTCGGGGAAGCCGATGTCATAAAATCCATTATTTTGCTTCCGGGGGTGACCAATGCCGGGGAGGCTTCCTCAGGCTTTAACGTCAGGGGTGGTGCTGTGGACCAGAACTTAATCCTCCTCGACGAAGCTATCATTTTCAATTCCTCCCACCTCTTCGGATTCTTTTCAGTATTCAACCCGGATGCGATAAAAGATGTCAAACTCTTCAAAGGTGGAATTCCGGCGCGTTACGGGGGCAGGGTTTCCTCTGTCCTGGAGATTTTCCAAAAAGAAGGGAACAGCAAAGAATTTCACATGAGTGGCGGTATCGGCGCCGTGGCGAGCAGGCTTTTGGCAGAAGGGCCCATAGTAAAAGACAGAGCCGCCTTTCTTATCGGGGGAAGGGCTTCATATGCCCACTTGTTTACCCCCCTTTTTGATATCGATAACCGTGCCTATTTCTACGACCTGAATACCAAACTAAATTTTAAGGTCGATGACCGGAACAGCCTCTTCCTCTCAGGGTATTTCGGGCGTGACCTTTTCAGCCTTAGCGATCTTTTTGTCAATACGTACGGCAATGCAGTCATTAATTTCAGGTGGAACCATATTTTTTCAGATAAACTCTTTTCGAACCTCTCCCTGATCTATTCGGATTATTACTACGGTCTGGAACTGGACTTTGTCGGTTTTGAATGGGATTCGGGCATCCAGAATTTCAACCTGAAATACGATTTAAAGCACTATCTGAGCGACAAACTTCAGGTCAACTACGGACTCAACAGTATTTATTATGTCTTTAACCCGGGGAAGATCATTCCCAATGGAGAAGATTCAGGAATCATCGAAGAGCAGCTGACTAAAAAATACGCCAACGAAAACGCCGCCTATGTGGACGTTTCACATGAGATCACGGATAAGATCAGCCTCGGCTATGGGTTGCGCATCAGTCAGTTTAACCGGCTCGGGCAGGATGAATTTTACGTCTATGAAAACGACAACCCTGTTGATTTTGATCCTTTCAGCCTGGTGTATCAGGAAGGAACGCCTATTGACACCCTGACCTCCGGACGGGGGGAGACCCTGGCCAATTTTTTCAACCTGGAACCGCGGTTTTCCATCGCCTATGCCATGAATGACAGGAATTCCGTGAAAGCGAGTTATACGCGGATGGCCCAATACCTCCATTTGCTTTCGAATACAAGTTCCCCTACCCCTCTGGATGTCTGGACCCCGAGCGGGCCGTACGTAGAACCTCAATTGCTGGACCAGTACGCCCTGGGATACTTCCGAAATTCCAAAAACGGGGAGTACAGTATAGAGACCGAAGTGTTTTACAAGGATGTGCAAAACCGAATCGACTATATCGACGGGGCCAACCTGATCGCCAATAACGCCATAGAACAAGTCATCCTCAATGGGGAAGCCCGGGCCTATGGGTGGGAGTTTCTTTTGCGGAAAAATACCGGGGCACTCACGGGCTGGCTTGCCTATACCCTGTCCCGTTCGGAGCAGCGAACCCCGGGACGTGATTTGGGTATCGACAACGGACGCTCGGGAATGGAAACAGGCATAAACCTGGGCGAGTGGTATAGTACGCCTTACGACAAAACCCACGATATCACGCTGTTTGCCAATTACGAACTGAATAAAAAGTGGAGCTTTAACGCCAATTTCATCTATCAAACCGGCCAACCGACCAATTATCCGATAGGTCAGTTTCAGTTTGAAGGGCTGGTAGTTCCTTATTTCGGACTGCGAAACCAGGAACGGCTCCCGGATTTTCACCGCCTGGATATCGCGGCAACCCTGAGGCCCTCAAACCCTTTTGGTAAAAAGTTCAGGGGGGAATGGGTCTTTAGTATTTACAACGTCTACAACAGAATGAATGCGGCGTCCATCAATTTCAGGCAGAACCAGGATACCGGGCGCAATGAAGCTGTACGGACGTCTATTTTTGGTATTGTCCCGGCCATAACCTATAATTTCAGATTCTGATCAGATGAAAAAGTGGTTTTTATACTTTCTGGTTTGTGCCACGGCCCTGACGGGATGTGAGGATGTGATCGATGTGGAAACACCTTCTGAAGACCCCCGCCTGGTCGTGGAAGGACTCTTACGGGTAGATACCACTCAAATGTGGATCCCTGTAGAGATTAAACTGACACAAACCTCAAATTTCTTCGGAACCATCGAGCCCGTTACCGATGTGGATGAAATCGTAATCATCATTCAGGAACTCAATGAAGAAGGTTTTCCCGAAGGAAATACGGGAACCTCCAGCCTGACCCAACTCGACCCCGGCAGTGGAATCTACGTCCCGGATCCCTCCTTTGACCGGGACCAGCGCATTCCGGTATCCGCAGTTCTGGAAGCCAATCTAGAATTCACCCTGGTGATCAGCTGGAGAGGCCGACGGTATGCGGCCAAGACACGATACGTCCCCTCCGTA
>NZ_JBAVZJ010000448.1:0-2728 GCF_049588695.1 Robiginitalea sp. | reverse complement strand
ACTGCAGATGTATACCTTCTCAAACAGACTGAAAATAGGATCTCTGATTCTTATGGCTCTAGGGCTCGTGGGAATGGGGATTGGATTTGTTTCCGCGCCCTCGACAGTGGAAGAAGCCAAAGCTATGGTTGCCACTCATGATGACGGACATGGGGGAGGTCACGGGGAAGCCGCTCATGAAGCCACCGGCGCTGCTGCTCATGGAGATGAGGCACACGGTATGGATCACGACGAGCATTTGTTGCATCAATTGCAGAATCGCCCCTGGTCTGCTACCTATGTGGCCCTGTTCTTCTTCTTTATGATTTCACTTGGGGTGTTGGCATTCTACGGCGTTCAACGCGCCTCGCAGGCGGGCTGGTCACCCATGCTCTTCAGGGTTATGGAGGGAATTACGGCCTGGTTGGTGCCCGGAGGTATTCTGCTCTTTGTATTCCTGGTGCTTTCAGTCCTTCATATGAACCATCTTTTTGTGTGGATGGATGCGGATACAGTAGCTCATGATGAGTTGTTACAAGGCAAGGCGGGATATCTGAATTCCACATTTTTTCTTATAAGAGCAGCTATTTATCTTGGAGGCTGGATCGCGTACAGGGAGATTTCCAGAAGGCTTTCCCTCGCGCAGGATGCTTCAGATGATAACAGTAATTTTGTAAAAAATTTCCGCTGGTCTGCGGCATTCCTGGTTTTCTACCTGGTCAGCGAGTCCATGATGTCGTGGGACTGGATCATGAGTCTGGATCCACACTGGTTCAGTACCCTTTTTGGATGGTATGTATTTGCCAGTATGTTTGTTTCCGGAATCACGGTAATTGCCATGGTGACCATTTACCTCAAATCAAAGGGTTACCTGCCGGACGTCAATGACAGCCATATACACGATCTGGCCAAATTTATGTTTGGAATCAGCATTTTCTGGACCTATCTCTGGTTCAGCCAGTTCATGCTTATTTGGTATGCGAACATCCCTGAAGAAGTGACCTACTATGTTACGCGAATAGAGAATTACTCCCTGCCTTTCTGGGGTATGGTAGCTATGAATTTCATATTTCCCCTGCTGGTACTGATGAACAGTGATTACAAACGCCTGAACTGGTTTGTGATTATGGCTGGAATCGTCGTGCTTATGGGACATTATCTAGACGTGTTTAATATGGTTATGCCGGCTACAGTCGGAGACCAATGGTATATCGGTATTCCGGAAATTAGCGCGGTACTCTTTTTTGGAGGTGCATTTTTGTTCTGGGTATTCCGCGCACTGACCAAAGCACCTCTGCAGCCTACCCGCAATCCTTATATTGAGGAGAGTCGGCAGTTTCATTATTAAATCAAGCATTAGCGAATCATATCCGTTTACACGATGACAGCAGTATTGACGATAGCGGTTTTAGTTTTAGTGGGCATTGCCGTTTGGCAGATGACCAAGATTTTTGAATTGTCCCAGACAAGGGCTAAATCCGGAAATTCAGAAGTGGCGACAGATGAGGACAACCGGTACAACGGATACCTCATGTTTGTCTTTCTCGTTTTTATTTACGGGATTACCATTTTTAGTTTCTGGAAGTATGGCAAGTACATCCTGCCTGAGGCTTCCAGTGCACATGGTGCGGAATACGATTCTTTGTTGTTGTGGTCTTTTGTTATTATTTTTATAGTCCAGTTTATCACACAGGCGTTATTGCATTATTTCGCCTATAAATACCGGGGAAAGGAAGGCACAAAGGCGCTTTTCTTTGCGGACAACAACCGCCTGGAGTTTATCTGGACCATCATTCCGGTTATTGTGCTTGCAGGGTTGATTCTTTGGGGATTGTACACCTGGACCAATATTATGGACATCAACGAGGAGGACGATCCGCTTATCGTGGAACTCTATGCTCAGCAATTTAACTGGACAGCCCGCTATGGAGGGGCTGACAACGTTCTTGGAGAAGCGAATGTAAGGTTGATAAACATCGATCGAGCGAACATACTTGGGCTGGATGAATCCGATCCGAACGCTTCTGATGATATTATTGTTAAAGAACTCCATCTGCCGGTGGGTAGAAAGGTGAATTTCAAGTTCCGGTCTCAGGATGTGCTGCATTCGGCCTATATGCCGCATTTCCGGGCACAGATGAATTGCGTTCCCGGGATGACTACAGAATTCTCATTTACGCCTACAGTGACTACGGCGGAAATGAGACAGCGACCCGAAACGGTCGATAAAGTGAAGCGCACAAACGCCCTTAGGGCCGAAAAAGCCGCTATGGGAGAACCGAATTCGGACCCATGGGAATTTGATTATGTATTGTTATGTAATAAGATTTGTGGAAAGTCTCACTACAATATGCAGATGAAGATTATTGTAGAGACTGAAGAAGAGTACCAGGCATGGCTGGAGGGCCAACAGACCTTCAATGAGACGATGGCTTCCATGCAACCCTGAAAAAATGAATTGCTAGAAAAAGGATAAAAAAAAGACTATGTCAGTACAAGCACATGCATTGACCGATGACCACGCCCACGAAGAAGGGCACCACCATCACAAAGAGACGTTTGTAACAAAATATATTTTCAGTCAGGATCATAAAATGATCTCCAAACAATACCTGATTACAGGTTTAATCATGGGGTTCATTGGGATAGCGATGTCTTTGCTTTTCCGGATGCAGCTTGCCTGGCCGGGAGAGTCCTTCCCGCTTTTTGAAGCTGTTCTGGGAAAATGGGCCCCGGATGGGGTTATGGA
>NZ_JBAVZJ010000447.1:0-4895 GCF_049588695.1 Robiginitalea sp. | reverse complement strand
GGGAAGCAATTGCTCGACGATTACATCAGCCGGGAAGAATTGTGGGCCTGTACCTCATGTAATGCCTGTGTAGAGGCATGCCCGGTGAGTATCGACCCCCTTTCGATCATCCTCGACATGCGAAGGTACCTGGTGATGGAACAATCCGCGGCCCCATCGGAGCTCAATGTTATGATGAGCAATATTGAGAATAATGGCGCCCCCTGGCCTTTTAACCAAATGGACCGCCTGAATTGGAAGGACGAGAACTAATGGAACAGGAGCAAGCTGATAACAAACAAAATAAAGTCCCTACGATGGCCGAAATGGCTGCCCTGGGAAAACAGCCTGAAATACTTTTTTGGGTGGGATGCGCCGGGAGTTTTGACGACCGCGCCAAAAAAATCACCAAGGCTTTTGTGAATTTACTTCAAAAGGCGGAAGTGTCTTTTGCGGTTTTGGGCACGGAAGAGAGCTGTACAGGCGACCCGGCCAAACGCGCAGGTAACGAATTTTTATTTCAAATGCAGGCAGCGGTAAATATCCAGGTACTCAACGGGTACGGCGTGCAGAAAATAGTGACAACCTGTCCACACTGTTTCAATACCCTTAAAAATGAATACCCGGGACTGGGGGGGGAGTACGAAGTTGTCCACCATACCCAGTTGTTGCGGGACCTGATTAAGGAGGGAAGACTGCAGGTAGAAGGAGGGTCTTTTCGGGGAAAACGCGTGACTTTCCACGATCCTTGTTATCTGGGGAGGGCCAACGGTGTTTACGAGGCCCCCAGGGAAATCATCCGTAAGATCGATGCCGAACTGGTAGAAATGAAAAACTGCAGGGAACGCGGACTCTGCTGTGGAGCCGGTGGGGCACAGATGTTCAAGGAAGCTGAAAAAGGAGATCAGGAGGTCAATATTAAACGAACCGAAGAGGCTATTGAGGCCAAGCCTGATGTCATTGCCGCGGGTTGTCCGTTTTGCAATACCATGATGACAGACGGGGTGAAGAATAAAGAAAAAGAGGCCAGTATAAAGGTTTTGGATATTGCTGAACTGCTCGACGGGGTGGCAGACCTTTAATACGAGTATAAAAAATTGCTATGTTAGTTCCATTTGAGTCATTGCCCGAGGAGGCGCGAATATGGGTGTACCAATCCAACAGGCCCTTTACGGAAGAAGAAATACATCATATTGCAAAGGACCTTGAAGCTTTCCTGACCCAATGGACCGCTCATGGGAGTGATCTCCATGCAGGGTATGAGCTGCCCTATAATCGATTTATCGTTATTGGGCTGGATCAGTCCGGGGCCTCAGCCTCGGGATGCAGCATTGATGCTTCCGTTCATTTTCTACAGGCCCTGGAAGCTAAATATGGGGTAACACTACTGGACCGGATGAATGTAACCTACAAACAGGGGGAGTATCTGGCGTATAAATCGCTGGAGGAATTCAGAAAAATGGCGAAGGCGCGCTCCGTCTCAGGAAAAACGATCGTTTTTAACAACCTGGTGGCCAATAAACAAGACTATACCGAGAATTGGGAGGTTCCTGCTTCCGAGAGCTGGCACGGTCGTTTTTTCTAGCCGTCTGTCGGGGTTTTTACATACTCTTTCGACCGGGTGTTGGGAGGGAATTACGTCATGAATAATGGGAGGATGTAAGAAATTTGCCGTTATCGTTTTATCGCTCTTGTGCACAGGGTGGGGGACGGCTCAATCCGGTCCCTTGATCACTTCAGACACGACCGCCCAGCAGTCATGGGTGGAAGCTGTGTATTCCCAGATGAGCCCGGAAGAAAAGGTGGGGCAACTGTTTATGGTCATGATTTCTTCCGATCCGGCCCGGGAGGCCTCCGAACTCAAAAAGGCCGAAGAATGGATTTCCCAATATAGAATAGGGGGCCTTATCTTTTCAAAAGGAACGCCCCAGGTTCAGGCCCGACTTACAAATATACTTCAGGAGCGCTCCCAAACACCCCTGCTGATTGGGTTGGATGCCGAGTGGGGACTGGCCATGCGACTGGATTCTACCTATGCCTTTCCATGGAATATGACACTGGGCGCCATCCAGGACACAACACTGCTCGGGGATATTGGCAGGGAAATGGGGATGCAGCTGGGCCGTATGGGGGTACACCTGAATTTTGCACCTGTGGTGGATATCAATACCAATCCCCAAAATCCAATTATCGGGAATCGATCCTTCGGGGAAACCCCTGCTCTGGTGAGCAGGCAGGCCCTGGCAGTGATGAAAGGGATGCAGGGTGCAGGAATACTGACCACTGCGAAACACTTTCCGGGCCACGGAGATACCTCAGTAGATTCCCATAAGGCGCTCCCCCAGGTATTGTTCGATCGTCGACGTCTGGACACCGTGGAGCTCGTTCCTTTTCGTTCCCTGATTTCACGGGGATTGGATGGGGTGATGATTGCACACCTCGATGTTCCCGCCCTTACAGGGGTCCCCGGGGAACCGACATCCCTTTCTCCGAAACTCTTGCGTAATGTACTCCGCAATGAAATGGATTTCCAGGGTTTGATTTGTACCGATGCCCTTAATATGAAAGGTGTGACAGGTTACCAGGGGGTGAGCAATGCCTCCCTGGGCGCTTTTTTAGCCGGAAATGATTTACTGCTGATGCCGGAAGATCTCGAAGCTGACTATACGGCTGTTCTGGAGGCTTATCGCAGCGGACAGGTTTCCGAAACACGGATGGCTGCCTCGGTGAAAAAAATCCTGAACGCCAAGTACAAAGCGGGACTGCACCAATACACGCCTGTGAAAACCGAAAATCTGCTGGAATCCCTGAAATCAGAAAAGTCCGAGCTCCTTGGGGAGCGTGCCATGGAGCAGGCGATTACTGTGCTGAAGAACCGGGCAGACCTGATAGGAATCAAGAACCTGGAGAATAAGAAAATTGCATATGTCAAGTTCGGAACGGAAGACCACCGACCGTTTTTGGATCACCTCAGGAATTACGCGAATATCGAAGAGGTAACGGCCAATGATATCGGGACGCTGAACCGAAAACTTAAAGATTACAACCTTGTGATTATCGGGATGCACCAGTCCAATGAATCACCCTATAAAAAACACAGTTTCACAGAAAAAGAACTGTTCTGGCTGGAGGAAATTGCCCGCCAGCCCACTTCCAACAGCATTCTTACAGTTTTTGCAAAACCTTACATCCTCTCGGAAGTCCTTTCCTTCGACAACCTGGATGGTGTGGTTATGGCTTATCAGAATAGCATTATCAGCCAGCAAGTAGCTGCAGAGCTCCTTTTTGGCGTCTTTGAAGCCCGGGGTAAACTCCCGGTTACTGCACACCCGTCGTTCCCTGCGGGAAGCGGACAATCCACCCAACTACTGGATCGCCTGGGATACAGCCTCCCTGAGCGCGTGGGTCTGGATGCGCAGCGCCTGTCAATGGTAGATAGCCTGATGCAGATTGGATTGGACTCCCTGATGTTTCCGGGAGCACAGGTGCTTATCGCCCGGCATGGGCAGGTCGTGTTTCAAAAGGCCTATGGGAAACCGACCTATGATTCCGAGCGCCCGGTGACCAATACCGACTTATACGATTTGGCCTCGCTGACAAAGATCCTGGCTACGCTTCCGATGCTTATGCAAATGGAAGAGACGGGGCGTATCGGGTTTGAGACCACCTTTGGGGAACTCAATCCGGACTATGCAGAAACGGAACTCCGGGACGTAACCGTCCTTAAGGCCCTGAGCCATTACGGTCGCCTGCCGGCCTGGATTGCATTTTATCTCGATACCCTGAATAAGGACCGGAAGCCTTCCCCGGACTTTTACCGCCCGAATCCTGCAGAAGGCTACTCAGTACAAGTCGCGGAACGAATGTACTTATCCGATGCCTACAATGATTCCATCTATAATCGTATCGGGCGTCAAAGTCTAAAATCCAACCGCTATCGCTACAGCGATGTGCCGTATTACGTTTTTAAAAAGTTTATTGAAGATTCCTACAACAAGTCTTTAGATGAGCTAACGCACACTCACTTTTATCATTCCCTGGGAGCGAACCATACCACCTACAGGCCACTGGACCGTTTCCCGAAATCGCAGATAATGCCCACAGAAGTGGATAACTATTACCGTTATCAGATCGTGCAGGGTTTTGTCCACGATATGGGCGCGGCTATGCAGGGTGGGGTAGGAGGGCACGCGGGATTGTTCAGCAATGCCAACGATGTGGCCAAGATCATGCAGATGTACCTGCAGGGGGGCTATTATGGCGGGAAGCGCTATCTGAATTCCCGGACTGTTGAAAAATTCAATAAATGCTATTTCTGCAATCAGAACGTGCGCCGGGGTGTTGGTTTTGACAAACCCCAACTCGAGGAACCCGGCCCTACCTGTGGTTGTGTATCGAACAAGAGTTTCGGGCACAGCGGATTTACGGGGACTTTTACCTGGGCAGACCCTGAAACAGGACTGGTCTACGTCTTCCTCTCGAACCGCACCTATCCCTCTTCCTCCAATACCATGCTGATTCAAAGCGGCCTGCGTTCCCGTATCCAACAGGCTATTTATGATTCCCTTATCAACTAAAACGTATTTATAACGTAAATTAGGGCATATGAAACTCGCTATCGTTTGTTATCCGACCTTTGGGGGAAGTGGTGTTGTGGCCACCGAACTGGGGATCGCCCTGGCCCAGAGGGGCCATGAAATTCATTTTGTCACCTACAAGCAACCCGTACGGCTGGAATTGTTGAGCAACAATATCCATTTCCACGAGGTCTTCGTCCCCGAATACCCCTTGTTTCACTACCAGCCCTATGAACTCGCACTGTCCAGTAAATTGGTGGATACCATAAAAATGTACGACATAGAGGTACTCCATGTCCACTACGCCATTCCGCACGCCTATGCAGGGTACATGACCAA
>NZ_JBAVZJ010000446.1:0-1564 GCF_049588695.1 Robiginitalea sp. | reverse complement strand
TTTAACAGGTCATCCGAACGCGCTTTTTCTTTTTCGATCACATCACGGGTCCTCCGGATATATTTATACCGCCTGAACAGGCCATAGGCCAGGGCAAGGGCAAAAATGACTATTCCCAGGGCGATATATAGCGCGACATCCTGCCGCCTCTCCCGCAATTCGCTGATTTCTGCTTCTTTCTCTAACAGGTTGACTTCGGATTGTTTTTGGTCGACCTCAAAGTTGGTCCGGAGCCGGGCCATTTGCTGTACTAATCCGATATTGCTAAGGCTGTCTTTATAGGTGGTGTAATCCTTATAGTATTTCAGGGACTTCCCGGGGTCACCCAATAATTCATACAATTTGGAAAGCTGTAGATTGGCGTCCCGGATCTGTTCCTTTAAACCGTATGTAACGGCGATGTCCAAACTTTTTTCGGAATGTTTTATGGCCGTTCGATAATCCCCTTTTTCCTCGTAGATATCTGAAACAAAAGGCAGGAAGGCAGAAACTCCATAGTAATCCCCTTCTGCTTCCAGAATCACAAGGCATTCATTTAATTTTTCAAGGGCTGCATCGGGTTTTCCCTGTTTCCCATAAACCATACCCAGGGATCCCAAATAATAACCTGTTCCAAGACGAAATTCCAGGGCCTCAAAAATAGGACCTGCTTCCTCGAAGTACATCAGGGCAGAATCCAGTTGCCCCATGCTATAATAAAAATCCCCGGCATTGGCCAGCCCTGTGGAGAGGGAGAGGGAGTCGTCCGTTTGGCGAAGCAATGCAATGGCCCGGTGATAGTATTCCCTGGCATTGCCATTATTTTTATTCAACGAGTACGTATCGGCAATGGTTACATATACGCTGCCAAGTGCGCCTTCGTTCCCACTTTCATCCGCATAGTTGGCCGCTTCAAAATAGTTTTCCAGGGCATCTAGCGGATTCCCAAGCCGGGCAAGGCCATTTCCTTTTTGAAGGTAGCCCTGAAACAACCTTTGGGTGGAATCCTGTCGTTTCGCAACCTCAATAAAGGCCTCACTATAGCTGAGTACCTTTTGAGGATCCTGAAGATGTATCAATAGGGAATTCAGTGTCTCCAGGCTGTCCGTGGATGCAAAGTTGCCTTGCAGGTAAACCTGTTCGAGACTGTCGACGTTCACGGGCTGTTGGGCGAACCCCTGGAAGTTACCAAAAAACAAGGCCCCAAAAAGGACCATTGAATATTTCCTTAAGATCCTGGAGTCTTTATGATTCATAAATGCCTTGAAAATAGTTGGAAATGGTTAGACTTATATTATTGGCCAACCACCCTTATCTTTGGATCAATATTAAAGGTACCCCTTTTTCTACTGCCATTGATATACACCCTGAATTGAATCTTGTATTTATAAACGGTTCCTGCTTCGGTCCTGTAGCGGATGGTCCCGCGAACTTCACCATTCTCCCCCCCAAGGCGGTTGGAACCAAAAATGTCCCTGCCCCCTTGATTCCCCTGATGGTTGATGGCCCGAATCTCGACGGTATGATCCGGGGATGAGGTGGAGACCCCCCTCCAGACAATGGTATCGCCCAGATTGGCATCAAT
>NZ_JBAVZJ010000445.1:0-4352 GCF_049588695.1 Robiginitalea sp. | reverse complement strand
AACTGCTGCAGTCATCTTACTCACAGGAGTGTATTTTATCAATTCAAAAAAGAAGATAGCAGGCCTTCGCCGGTTTCGCAGATAGCGGGTTACGCCTTTGGGACCAATAATTGCAACCGTTGGTGGAAGATACTCAGGACACTCATGTTTTAATTGTATTTTTAGATCCTAAATGAATGTTTTTTCGAATGCGTAAAGCGGGAATGCTCATACTTTTTTTTCTATTCGCAATGGCCAAAGGTGGTGCTCAACAAGACTATGCTGCCCTGAGTGAATCGATGGTTCGCGAGCAGTTGGAGGCGCGGGATATCACCGACACCCTGGTGTTGGAGGTTATGCGTTCGGTACCCCGTCATGAATTTGTGCTCAAAGAATACAGGCCCTGGGCCTACAATGACCGGGCGTTGCCCATTGGAGAGGGGCAGACGATCTCACAGCCCTATATCGTGGCGTATATGACGCAGACCCTTGGGGTGCAGGCCGGGGAGCGCGTCCTGGAAATAGGCACAGGTTCGGGATATCAGGCCGCGATCCTCTCTGAACTTGGGGGCGAAGTCTATACCATAGAAATTGTCGAAACCCTGGGCGAGGAGGCCAAAAAACGTCTGAAACGCCTGAAGTATAAAAATGTGAATGTCCGGATTGGAGACGGGTATAACGGTTGGCCGGAGGCGGCCCCTTTTGACGCTATTATGGTAACCGCCGGAGCGGAAGAACTCCCCGAGACCCTCATGGAACAACTGGCAGAAGGAGGGAGGATGGTTATTCCTATTGGCCCCCATGGAGGCGTACGTCAGCTGACCCTGATCACCCGGTCCAATGGAAAATTCAAGTCGGAGAAACTAATGGCCGTCCGGTTTGTACCCTTTATCCGCCAGTCCGACAAGCCCTGAACGCCCCAGATTCCTTTTAACAATCCCTTAGCACAGATACTCACCTTATCCTTCGGCTGCCGGGCCTTTTACCCGTATATTTGCCCCCGTAAATTTGTATAAATAAAAAGCACAAGATGAGTAAAGTAAAGGAGAACGACACCGTACGGGTACACTACACTGGAAAATTAACGACGGGAGAAGTTTTTGACAGTTCCCTGGAGCGGGAGCCCCTTGAAGTGGCACTGGGTCAGGGCAGCCTGATTCCCGGATTTGAGAAAGGGCTTCTCGATATGGAAGTCGCAGAAAAAAAGACCATCAATATTCCCAAGGAAGAGGCTTACGGAGAAGTCCAGAAAGAATTATTCCAGGAAATTGCCAAGGAACAACTCCCTGAGGAAATCAAACCTGAAATCGGCATGGGATTAGTCGCCCGCGGAGAAGACGGAAGCGAACGCCAACTGCGGATTGCTGAAGTTAAGGACGACAGCATTATAGTCGACGCCAATCACCCTTTGGCCGGGCAAGATCTTGTTTTTGAACTTGAACTCGTGGAGATTAAATAGATCTGCATTGCAGCATATTATAAAAGCCGCCCGTGAGAGGGCGGCTTTTTTTAAGTCAAGACACTAAACCTCAGGATTGCTTATACCCATTAGAATTGAGATTGCTATTCTAACCCCTTTAGGTAATAAATCAGGGCTGTTTTAACATCAATTTAAAGCCTCTTCTTCATTATTTGAATTTTCTTTGTCTAAACGTTTAACAAGATCATTAAACAAGGAATGTCTTTACATTTTAGAAATTCACTGCTCATCTTGCTTATGCTTCTCGGATTTGTGGTCCGTGCACAGGTCACGACTTCCGTTTTTGGCAAAGTAGTCGATGAACTGGGAGAACCCCTAATCGGAGCGTCCGTATTTTTAGAGGGCACTGAACTCGGCGCGCAGACAGATTTTGAAGGAAAGTACGAAATAGAGAGAGTGCCCCCGGGATCCTATAATTTGGTCGCCAGCTATTTGGGTTTTAAATCTCAGACTAAGTACAACGTTATAATTCGTTCAAAAGGAACGCCTGCCTATACCTTTATATTGGAGGCGACCTCTGAGCAACTGGAAGAGGTTGTGGTATCCAATGAAAATGTGATTTCCAGGCCCCGGGAAACCCCGCTCTCCACCCAAACGCTTTCTGCAGTCGAAATAGCGACCTACCCTGGCAGCAATAATGACGTGGTACAGGTAGCCCAAACCCTGCCAGGCGTTTCGCCTTCTATAGGTGGGTTTCGAAACGATCTGATCATTCGGGGGGGGGCGCCAAACGAAACAGTCTATTACCTGGATGGGATGGAAATTCCCAACATCAATCACTTCAGTACCCAGGGGAGTGCCGGAGGTCCCGTGGGGATGATCAATGTTTCTTTTATAGAAAATGTAACCTTATCGACATCTGCCTTCAACTCCCGATACGACAATCCCCTTTCAGGTGTACTCCAATTCCAGCAGCGTCGGGGAAATTCCCGAAACTTCGCGGGTAATTTCAGGGTAAGCGCCAGCGAAGCTGCCCTAACTCTCGAAGGCCCGCTCTTTAAAAAAGAAGGTGAAACCTCAAAGACTACCTTTCTGGCCTCAGTGCGAAGGAGCTACCTGCAATTTCTTTTTCAGGTGATTGGCCTGCCTTTCCGCCCCGATTACTGGGACTATCAGTTTAAGGTAGATCATCAGCTCGATGAATACAATACCATTACCCTGATGGGACTGGGGTCGATTGATGATTTTACAGCGAGCCCACCAGACGAATTCGACCCCGAGCAACAAGCCCAGTTGGAGCAGGCACCTTTTATCGAGCAGCGCACCAACACCATAGGGGTGAGCTGGCGAAACCGTTTTAGGAGCGGCAAAGGCTATATGTTAACCAGCCTGAGCAATAATACGTTGAATAACAACTTCACCCGTTATGAGAATCCGGTAGACGAAACCGGTGTTTTGTTCAACAATGATGCAACGGAGTCTGAGACCAAACTCCGCTATGAGTTGACGCAATTTATTGGAGAGTGGAAACTGAGCACGGGGGCCAACGTGCAATACTCGGACTACAGCAATACCACTCTAGATGTGGTAAACAGTGCAGCCTTTACCACTGAGATCGACTTCGCCAAATATGGCCTGTTTGCAAATCTTACCCGTTCCTTTTTGAACGAAACCCTTGATCTCTCCTTCGGGTTCCGGATGGATGACGACACTTTTACAACCCGCGAGAGCCTGCTCAGCACATTTTCACCCCGGGTTTCTGCCTCCTTCGAGTTTGCCCCGGATTGGCGGATAAATGGTTCCATGGGCCGGTACTACAAGATACCCCCTTATACCATCCTCGGGTTCCGGAATAACGAAGACGTTCTTATTAACGAAGATGTCGATTATACGCGTAGCGATCATTTTGTGATTGGGCTGCAACATTACTTTTCCCCTGCCTCCAGTATTTCGCTTGAGGGGTTTTATAAACGATACAGCGACTACCCGGTCTCTGTACGCGATAGTGTCTCTTTAGCCAATAAAGGAGGAGGATTCGAGGTCCTGGGTAGTGAACCTGTCGAAACGGTGGGTAAGGGGAGGAGCTATGGGGCAGAATTGCTCTTTCAACAAAAGTTGAGCAATAACTTCTACGGTATCTTCTCTTACACTTGGTTTTACAGTGAATTTACCGGATTTGATGCAGAACGCTACTTACCGTCGGTTTGGGACAGCCGGCACCTGATCTCCTTTGTAGGGGGTTATAAATTTGGAAGAAACTGGGAATTCAGTGCCCGTTACCGGTTTGCGGGGCGTACCCCTTTTGTCCCTGCCGACCTGGAGGCCACCCTGGACAATTACCCCGAGGTGGTCCTCGACTATTCCCGCCTGGGGGAAGAAAAACTGGATATTTTCAGCCAGCTGGATGTACGACTGGATAAAAAATGGAACTTCGAGAATTTTGCATTTGACGTATTTATCGAATTTCAGAACGTCCTCTCCCAGGATATCCCCAGCCCTCCGGAATATGGACTGAACCGTGATAGTTCCGGGGCCATCATCGATCCGCGGAGCCTGGTGGAAATCCCACAGGGGGAAGGGCAGTTTATACCGAGTTTGGGTATAGTAATTGACTTTTAGACAGCCTTGTGCCCTGATTGACCCCATCGACCGCCTGTAGGAGGGCTAAAATTGCAAATTCCGCGTTAAAGCGGGCTTGTAGTGTCTGCAGTATTCTTAAGTTTGAGGTAAAACCAGACACTACCTATGAAACGCATTGGAACCCACATTTTTTGTTTGGCTATCGGAATTTGTTTCCTGGCCATCCTATCCTGTAAAGAATCAAAATCTCCCGGGCAAATGAATAATGCTGGGGAATCCGAAAAAAGCAGTCAGGCAGTGGCCATGGCCGCAGGTGATGAAGGGAGCCTGCCGTTAGAGCGCCTGAACCTGCCCGAAGGCTTCTCTATCAGTA
>NZ_JBAVZJ010000444.1:0-2941 GCF_049588695.1 Robiginitalea sp. | reverse complement strand
GACCTACAATAAGGACATTATTGCCCAGGTTCTCCGCCTTAAAGGTCTCAATACCCAAAATCTCGGGATCGTAATAGGTAACTGTAATATCCTGTTTAACAGCTACGGGAGCGGCTGTCATTGTTGTTCTGGCGTAGTCCGTGGAGTATATGGCGTCCAGTGGAATGTCCTGGAAAATTTCCGCCCAGTGCATCGCCCTGCCCAACCCCCTCTGATTCAGTTCAGGATCCTTGTTCTCAGGGTCGGAACGATCCTTCTCCGCATGACGTATCAGGTAATAGGTCGAGACCACGGGGGTAACCTCTATACCAGGGTCATTTGGGGCATCCTTACACCCCCAAAATATTAACAGGGCAATTCCTAAAAATAGGTTGGGAAAAATTTTCATAATTGGCAGGTTTCCGTACATTTGAGATTCTCTCGCCCAAACGAGCATGGCAAACAAATATAGTATAATCCTGTCATTAGATTAACGAAGTATTTTAAGAACTTATGGTGAAGAAACTATTTATCGGACTGTTTCTAATGTCGTGTGGCCTTGTTTTCTCCCAGGGCCTTAACCTGCCTTCTGATTTCAGGCAGCACAACCTCCAGGAGTTCAATTCCAACTTGTTTAACCCTGTTTTTTCACTGCGTCAGGACTATGAAAATCAGGTCGCCCTATGGTCCAGATGGCAGTGGCAGAGTATTGATGCGGACCCTACTACTTTATATTTGAGTTACATGCGGAACCAGGACCGCTTATCTTTTGGAGCCGGATTTATTCAACACAATACCGGAATTTACCAACAGACGGGTGGGATGCTAAATTTTGCCTATAACATTGCCCTGGGGGGTGATTTTAACCTTGCGCTTGGTCTCAATGTTTTCGGGTATCAGCAGGAATTAATAGATGACCGACTCATTCCGGGCGAACCTATTTTGCCCATTGGAGGTGAGGTCAATGATTTTATCTTTCAGGTAATGCCGGGCCTTGAACTGCAGATCAGGGATTTTGCAGTAGGTGTGGTCTCTGAAAACATGCTGGATTTTAATTTTACAGAAAACGGCACCGTTACCGAATCTGATGAAAAGGTATTTACGGTCATGGCCCGATATGCCTTTCCGGTGATGCAAAATGCATCGGGAGGACAGACCACACTCCAGCCTCTCGCTTACTACCGTCGCATTCCCGGTTATGACAATCAGATGGGCCTCACCGCCCTTTGGTCAGCTCCTTCCTATTGGGCCCAGGCCGGATACAATAGTTTTTATGGTGCCTCGGTAGGGGCAGGGGTTAGGCTGTTTCAAATGGTTTCCATCGGAGCGCTAATGGAATTCGGCTCCAATAATAATGACATTGGGGGGGATACCAGCTACGAAGTGGTTATGGCATTCTCTTTCGGGCCTCGAAAATCTGAAGTGATTGAGGAAGAAATAGCTGAAAAACTACCTGAAAAAGATCCGGATGCGGCCGAACTCGCTGCAGAAGTGGAGGCCCAGGAGCGGGCGATTGCTGAGGCATCCCGAAAAAGGGACTCACTTGACGCGGTTGCCAGAGCGCAGGAGCTGGAGCTCGCACGGGTCCGTGATTCAATCTCCAGGGAAGAGGAGGCTGCCCTTGCATTAGAAGAAAAAGTCGTACCGGAAAAAGGAGAAAAGTATCAGGAGGTCAGCGAAGAGGGGCTGGAGCCCGGGTTCTACCTGATCGCCAATGTATTCGGGACAAAGAAGTACTACGAAGCCTTTATGAAGCAACTCGGGGACAGAGGGCTTAATCCTAAGTCGTTCTACCGCAGTGCCAATAAGTTTAATTACGTTTATCTGGAGCGCTATAATAGTATTCAGGAAGCGCGAAAAGCTCGCGACAGCAAATATTCAGGCCGCTATAAGGGAGACCTGTGGATCTTCAGGGTGCGTTAAAAAACCAACGGGATTATTTCTTGATTTCTTTCTGAATTAATACATCCAGATACGACATGGTGTTGTATAAGTATTTCCGATCGCCCATAATGGTCGCCATAGCGATAGCTCCCATGATCATGGTATAGAGCTGCTTGGCAAATTGCAGGGGAGGGACGGGTAGCTTCATTTCCCCTTTATTTACACCTTCTTCAAGGACTAGCGCAATTTTACCCTCAATGATTCTGGCGGTCTCCCGCGTTGCCGCGCCCAAAACGCGGTGATTGTGTTGGGCGTCTACACCTACATTGAGTACCGGACAGCCCCCAATACTCATGGTGAATAAATCGTATTTCTTATAAAAACTGGTCAGGCGCTTTAGTTTTTCCATGGCCGTGCCGTCCTCCGCCAGGACTTCGTCCAGGGCATTTAAGAGTTTTGTACTGTTGTACTGGAAGGCCGAAAGCGCCAGGGCGTCCTTGTTTTCAAAATTCCCGTAAAGTGCGCCCTTGGTCAGCCCTGTCGCCTCTGTAAGGTCGCTCATGCTGGTGCCTACGTAACCCTGTCGGCTAAAAATGGGAGCTACGGTTTCTATGATAAACGCTGTGGTTCTCTCGGCTTTGGTACTCATTTGGGCTGGTTTTATCGGGACATAAAAATAGTATACTGCACGGTATAATGCAACTTTAATAAGAAACCCCCTCAGCCCATCGGGCCAAGGGGGTTTGGATTAACTGAAAAGAGCCGGTTAACTCACCAATTCGTCCTGGTTTCGGAAAACAAGCCCGTCTTCAAAACTGTCGATTAAAACGATACTCTCCGGATGGATGCTTCCCTTGAGTATTTCCCGCGACAGGTTATTGAGAACTTCTCTCTGAATGATCCTCTTTATTGGCCGGGCCCCGTACTGGGGATCAAAACCTTTTTCAGCGAGATAGGCAATGGCCTGCTCAGTAGCATCGATCGTTATATGTTGTTCAGATAACATTTTTTTGAGTTGCTCCAGTTGGAGGCGTACCACTTTTTTAATGTCCCCCCTGTTGAGAGGCGTAAACATAAT
>NZ_JBAVZJ010000443.1:0-1797 GCF_049588695.1 Robiginitalea sp. | reverse complement strand
AGATCATGCTGTCCGCCTCATTGAGTTTATCGGCTGTTTCCTTAGCTGCTTTATCAGCCTCAGCATTGGCCTCAGCTTCGGATTTCATGCGTTGAATTTCTTCCTCTGTAAGCCCGGAAGAAGCTTCAATCCGTATATCCTGAGTCTTATTTGTGGCTTTATCTGTCGCGGAAACTTTAATAATACCGTTGGCATCGATATCAAAGGTGACTTCGATCTGGGGTGTTCCACGAGGTGCAGGTGGTATACCGTCGAGGTGGAAACGTCCAATTGTTTTGTTGTCACCAGCCATCGAACGCTCTCCCTGGAGGACGTGAATTTCAACTGAGGGCTGATTATCAGCCGCTGTTGAGAACACCTGGGATTTCTTGGTCGGAATCGTAGTGTTCGATTCGATGAGTTTGGTCATTACCCCTCCCATAGTCTCAATTCCCAGGGAAAGCGGAGTCACATCGAGAAGTAATACGTCCTTAACATCTCCTGTCAGTACCCCACCCTGAATGGCAGCTCCAACAGCTACTACTTCATCCGGGTTAACGCCTTTAGAGGGCTTCTTGCCAAAGAATTTTTCAACAGCCTCCTGAACGGCAGGGATACGGGTTGAACCTCCCACGAGGATAATCTCGTCGATATCGCTCTTGGAAAGACCTGCAGATTTTAAGGCAGCTTCACAAGGTTCAATGGTGCGTTTAACCAGGTCTGCAATCAGTTGTTCAAATTTAGCTCTGGTCAGGGTACGCACCAGGTGTTTGGGTCCTGAAGCCGTAGCGGTAACATAAGGCAAATTGATCTCCGTCTGAGTGGATGACGACAATTCGATTTTCGCTTTTTCGGCTGCCTCGCGCAGTCTTTGCAGGGCCATAGGGTCTTTCCTAAGGTCAATGCCTTCTTCTTTCTCGAACTCCTCAGAGAGCCAGTTGATGATTTTTTCATCCACATCATCTCCTCCCAGGTGGGTATCCCCATCCGTAGACAGCACTTCGAAAACCCCGTCTCCAAGTTCGAGAATGGATACATCATGCGTTCCACCTCCAAAATCAAAAACTACAATTTTCTGGTCCTTGTGTTTTTTATCCAGGCCATAAGCCAATGAAGCCGCCGTGGGTTCATTGATTATACGCTCTACTTTAAGACCCGCGATTTCACCAGCTTCTTTGGTCGCCTGACGTTGCGAATCGTTAAAATAGGCCGGGACCGTGATGACCGCCCCGGATACTGACTGCCCCAGGTAATCCTCTGCGGTTTTCTTCATTTTCTGAAGAATCATCGCTGAGAGCTCCTGTGGGGTGTAGAGGCGGCCATCGATATCCACGCGTGGGGTATCGTTGTCCCCTTTAACCACCTTATAAGGTACACGCTTCGCTTCTTTGGAAACCTCAGAATATTTATTTCCCATAAACCGTTTTATCGAGTACACGGTTTTTTCAGGGTTGGTAATCGCCTGTCTTTTTGCAGGATCGCCCACTTTAATCTCACCGCCTTCAACAAAGGCGATAACTGACGGGGTCGTCCTCTTTCCTTCTGCATTCGGGATTACAACCGGCTCGTTTCCTTCCATCACGGCAACGCACGAATTCGTAGTCCCCAGGTCTATTCCAATAATTTTACTCATCCTATGTGTGTTTATATTAATATTTGTTCTTGTAAATGAACTCTTCTCATTTTTAAAATCGTATAGAAAAGGTCAAACAATATGCCAAGGATTAAAACCTGACATACTGACATCGCCCGGAGTGCTCCGAATTTTAGAATTCCCGGATATGACATGAAATATTTTAGTTTTGAAGGCGTATTGAC
>NZ_JBAVZJ010000442.1:0-2788 GCF_049588695.1 Robiginitalea sp. | reverse complement strand
TCAAAGGAAAGGAAAGTGCCCCAATCATTCGAAAGGGAAGCCGGTCGCTGGGGACCACCTGAGTTTTTGAGTACGCAGTCGCAGTTAGCAGTCGCAGTATCAGCTAAATCGCCTGCCTACTGCCACTGCCAACTTTCATTTTTGAACCTTGAACCTTGAACTTTAAACAGTAAACTTACTGGTTACTGCCGCTGGCTACTGCTAACTAAACCCTTACCCCTGCCTACTGCCACTGGTTACTGCCAATTTCTATTTTACGGTATATCCCTTCCCTTCCATACAGGCGGAAAAGGCCTTTTTGAAGTTGTTCATCATTTCCGTTGAGGCCGCAGAAGCCGCTGCATTATTGGCTTGTTGCTGGCGTTCATCCCCTACAACCTTGGAACGTCGTCCGCGTATACCGCCTACAACCGCCCCGATGGCGGCTCCCTGCCCGGCATCCCCGGCAATGGCTCCGATGGCCGCCCCGGCTGCAGCTCCTCCGGCAGCACCCCGGACAGCTGTACCGTCCACAGACCTGTCTACTTCAGCGGCGACCACCTCTGGCGGATTCAGGGGGTCTACCCCTGATTGTTCTTTGGCCCAACGGTAGCAAGCCATTTCGTCCGCATCCTGTTGTTCGGTGCTTTGGTTATTGGATGGGAATACGTACAGACCGAATCCGCTGGCCAGGTTATCCTGAGCGTGCGTCTTTTGGGTTACTCCAAACCCAATTATAATTCCGATACAAATTGTTGTTATAGTTCTCATTTTCTTTCCCTTTTTGAATTAAAGATTATCAGGGTTTATAAAGACGTATCCCAGTTGTTCCAGCACATCCGCTTCATTGTAGAAAGTGAAGGTTTTGGCAATTTTTCCGTTTACGATCTGGTAGTTGGTATTTACCCAGATTGTGGCAGACTCCCCATCTTTGTAATCTATTTGGAGTTCCGCCCAGTTAGCCACCCAGTCTCCCTGGTTTGGACCTTCGGGGATGGTTACTCCTGCGAACTGAGATCGGTTGTATTCGATCTTGTCATACAGGTCCGCAACGCTCTTTTTCCAGCTTTCTACAGCAGCAGCTTTCTGAATCGTGTCTCCTGCTGAAGGACCATAGCCTTCATAATTTTCGGCCAGTAGGGTCTCCATAGCGTCGTAGTCCAGGGCTTCCACCGCATCCACATATTGTTTTACAACAGTGATGTTCGCCTCGTGGTTGTCAGTACCTCCACAGGCAATAAGAATTGGCAGAATTAGCAAAAAAATGAATTTTTTCATGGCGTATATATTTTTATAGAATATTGATTTCAGAGTATCTATAAAGATACGAATATCGGATGCCACAGGTGAGGTATTTGTTGATTAATCGAATGCCCAACCCACTATTTAAATTCTTTCTTGAGTTGAGAATATCTTTTAAAAAAGAGGTCTTAAAATGTTTCAGACATATTACTGCCTTTAGACTGTTGTCATAAAACACAACCCGGTGCATTCTCTGACCACAAAAACCCTGTTATCTCAGTTGATTCCTTCTAAAATCCGTGATGCCTTACAACCCAAAACGGTATTGCAGCCCACAGAAAAACTGCTGCCTTCCGGAGGAAAAACCGTATTCGGCGCGGATCATCCAGCTTTTGTTGAACTGGAATTGACTTCCCACCTGCAGGCTCCAGAGCTTGGCCTGTGCTTTATCCAGGGTATAATCTAAAGTGGAGTTACCGGCATTATCCACTGCGTTATCGGCGGAATTCAGGACGTTCCCGGCCAGATCCAGCTTGGCCTGATTGGCTTCCCTTTTGATTTTGTTCACAGGGTTGGCCTGTTCTACAGGTGTCAGGCCTTCCCACCACTGGTCCAGTTCTACCTGGGCTTCACCCACCTTTTCCTGCCCTGTGGCGATTCTAGTCTCCCACTCGGCTATGGGAAGGGCGTCACCTAAATTTAAACTTCCTTTGGTATCTCGGTTTACTTTAACGCGGAACCCCCCTACCCAGATGGAAATATTTCGTTCTGGTTTGGCAAGTTGAAACGTTTTCCCGATCCTCGGGTCAAAAATAAAAGCAAACACAGGGTTTTCCTGTTTGTCCACATCAGACCATGTGAAATTCATATCCAACGCCAACCATCCCCCGAGAAAACCCATAGTGGGTGTTAAACCAAAACCCGTAGTCTGACTGCTGAATTCCGGACTGGTCTGGATCGAAAAAAGCTCTTCTGTCCCATCCACAAGGGGTATGGTCACACTTACATCTACATTGGTCGTAGATTCCGCTCGGGCAAAGATTCCATACACATTCAAAAAAGGCAATACCCATACATCCGGACGGATATTTATACCACTGGATTCTGCCGTGGTGCTGTTGAACCGGATAAGCTCATCTACATTGACCAATTCTCCTCCATTAAATCCTATACTTACATTGGAAATGAGGATATCCGAATTTTGCCAGAGATAATTCACCCCAATACCTGCAGAATAAGGAAGCTCAAAACCTTTTTCCTTAACCTTCTGACCCCAAATGGGAAGCAGGTATGGATAATCAGCATCCTCCGGTTTTTCCTTCTTCAGATCTGCATACACCTGAGCCTGCGTCGTTAAAGAGGTTATTAGAAACACGGCGGAAAACAGAATTACTTTCAAAAAACGTGAATCTGGATACATGGATTTTCTTTTCAAAAATAGACAGCAAATTTACGATATAAATTCCTCTAAGTAGGTCAGAAATGAAGAATCCTGAATACCTGGATTAAGGGGTGCATGAAAAAATTGAATATCTTGCCAATCCAAAATCACACAATGGTATACCAA
>NZ_JBAVZJ010000441.1:0-1867 GCF_049588695.1 Robiginitalea sp. | reverse complement strand
CTGTAAAGCACGCCAGTCCCGAGGCTCTTTTTCTCACCGGGGAAGAGTTTCAGCAGACCGTGGGAAAATTCCGTGAAGTCAGCCTTGAGGCCCCTCCCCCTCAGGATGGGGAAGCATTGGACGTCATAGAGATCCCCACTCGTCCGCAACCCGCTTTTAACAAACAGTTCGATCTTCTTCTCAAGGCCCTGAGGGAAAACCAACAGGCCGGAATACGGAACTTTATTTTCTGTGCCAGCGAACAACAGGCGAAACGATTTCACGACATTTTTGACGAAATAGGGCAGGATGTACCTTATACTACCCTTGTCCAGCCACTCTACCAGGGATTTGAATCGGATACCCTTGGACTTTGCTGCTATACAGACCACCAGATTTTTGAACGCTATCACCGCTTCCACCTTCGCAATGGATACGCCAAAAAACAGTCCATTACCCTGAAGGAACTCAACAAACTCGAAGTGGGTGATTACGTCACACATATCGACCATGGAATCGGAACTTTTGGGGGCCTTCAAAAAATTGAAGTGGAGGGAAAACAACAGGAAGCCATCAAACTGATCTACGGCGACCGCGACATCCTCTACGTCAGCATCCACTCCCTCCATAAAATCGCCAAATACAATGGGAAGGACGGGGCGACGCCTAAGATTTACAAGCTCGGATCGGCTGCCTGGAAAAAACTCAAGCAAAAAACCAAAAGCCGGGTTAAGAAAATTGCCTTTGACCTGATTCAGGTCTACGCCAAAAGACGACTGAAAAAGGGATTTCAATACGGTCCGGACAGTTATCTGCAACACGAACTCGAAGCTTCATTCCTCTACGAAGACACCCCGGACCAAAGTACGGCCACCGAGGCCGTAAAAAAGGACATGGAAACCGCCCAGCCCATGGATCGCCTGATTTGCGGGGATGTGGGCTTTGGAAAAACCGAAGTGGCTATCCGGGCCGCCTTTAAAGCCGTGGATAACGGCAAACAGGTCGCGATTCTCGTGCCGACGACTATTTTGGCCTTTCAGCATTACCGCACCCTGAGCGAACGGCTCAAAGAGATGCCGGTAAGTGTGGATTACCTCAACCGTTTCCGTACAACCAAGGAACGAAAAAACGTCCTGGAAGGCCTCTCCTCGGGCTCCCTCGATATCGTCATCGGGACCCATCAACTCGTGGGCAAAAACGTTTCTTTTAAGGACCTGGGTTTACTGATCGTAGACGAAGAACAAAAATTCGGAGTTGCCGTTAAGGACAAACTCAAGGCCCTGAAGGAAAATATAGATGTTCTCACCCTCACAGCCACACCCATTCCGAGAACGCTGCAGTTCAGCCTGATGGCCGCCAGGGATTTATCGGTCATCAATACACCCCCGCCAAACCGCTATCCCATTGAGAGCCGGGTGATCCGTTTACACGAACCCACGATCAGGGATGCGATCTCCTACGAAATTCAAAGAGGGGGGCAGGTCTTTTTTGTACATAACCGAATAGAGAACATCCGGGAGGTGGCCGGGATGATACAGCGCCTGGTCCCGCAGGCAAAGGTTGGGATTGGCCACGGGCAGATGGAGGGCCGCAAACTCGAAACCACCATGCTGAGTTTTATGAACGGGGAATTCGACGTGCTGGTAGCAACCACCATTATCGAAAGTGGGTTGGATGTGGCGAATGCCAACACCATTCTTATAAACAACGCCAATAACTTTGGCCTCAGCGATCTCCACCAAATGCGGGGACGCGTGGGGCGCAGTAATAAAAAAGCGTTTTGTTACTTTATAACACCTCCTTATGAAGTGATGACACCGGAGGCCCGCAAGCGTATGGAAGCTTTGGAGCAATTCACAGAGCTGGGCAGCGGATTCAATATCGCTAT
>NZ_JBAVZJ010000440.1:0-5244 GCF_049588695.1 Robiginitalea sp. | reverse complement strand
CATAAAGTCAACCCCGTTGCCCATCACTGTATCCATGATTATGGCCACGGGCTTCCCATTTCCGGTAAGGGATTTCGCCTTTTCCAAGGTAGTGATAACTGCCTGCAGGTTATTTCCCTCCTTTAATGTTAGCACTTCCCACCCAAAGGCTTCAAATTTGGTTTTAACATCTCCCAGGGGCATCACCTCTTCGGTAGGGCCATCAATCTGCTGGCCGTTGCGGTCTACCGTTGCGATGAGATTGTCGATTCCGCGTCCTGCGGCATACATAACGGCTTCCCAAATTTGCCCTTCCTGCAGTTCCCCATCCCCATGGAGGCTGTAGACCAGGTGGGGGTCTTTATTGAGTTTTTTCGCCAGCGCGGCACCTATAGCGACCGACATTCCCTGTCCGAGGGATCCGGATGCGATTCGTATTCCGGGGAGGTGTTCGTGTGTAGCCGGATGGCCCTGCAAGCGGGAATTGATCAGGCGGAAGGTACTGAGTTCTGCCACGGGAAAGAACCCCCTGCGCGCCAGGACGCTGTAGTAGACCGGGGAGATATGGCCGTTGGAGAGAAAAAACAAATCTTCCCCAATACCATCCATCTCGAAAGTGTCCTTTATATGCATGACCTCATTAAAGAGGGTCACAAAAAATTCCGTGCAACCCAGGGAGCCTCCGGGGTGTCCGGAATTGACCTTGTGCACCATCCGGACAATATCCCTGCGCACCTGTGTAACCAGGGCTTCCATATCCTGTATTTCCGACATTTTTGTTTTTTTAGGTTTCCCAAAAGTACGGGCATTCTTCTGCTTGAACAAAGGTTGTTGTTACAATTTATCAACGGTTTTTAAGGGGTAACTTTAAGGGTTTCTTTACTGTGGAATGCAGGCGAGTTGTGTATCTTTGACCCCGCCTGACATGCGATTTACCCTCGAACATACCGACCCCGGGACCCGTGCCCGAGCAGGTCTTTTTGAAACGGCCCATGGCCCGGTCAGGACCCCTATTTTTATGCCTGTGGGAACGGTAGCCTCGGTTAAGGGAATCCACCAGAAGGAGTTACGGGAAGAAATCGACCCGGACATCATCCTGGGGAATACCTACCACCTGTTTCTGCGTCCGGGTATGGAAATCCTCGAAGCAGCCGGTGGCCTGCACACCTTTATGGGATGGGACCGCGCGATTCTCACAGACAGTGGCGGGTACCAGGTCTACTCCCTTTCTGCCAATCGCAAAATTAAGGAGGAAGGGGTGAAGTTTAAATCCCATATCGACGGGTCCCTTCACGTATTCACCCCTGAACGGGTTATGGAATTGCAGCGGAGTATCGGCGCAGATATCATCATGGCCTTTGACGAATGCACGCCCTATCCGTGCGAATACGACTATGCCGAGCGGTCCATGCATATGACGCATCGCTGGCTCGACCGCTGTATAGACCACCTTAAAAAAGCACCCCCCTTGTACGGCTATCAGCAGTCCTTCTTCCCGATAGTCCAGGGTTCGGTATACCCGGATTTAAGAAAGAAATCCGCCGAGTATATCGCTGGGAAAGATGCCGTAGGGAATGCCATTGGGGGCTTGTCGGTAGGGGAACCGGCCGAGGAGCTCTATGCGATGGCCGATGCAGTTTGCAGTATTCTGCCTGAAGACAAACCGCGGTATCTGATGGGGGTGGGAACGCCGATCAATATACTGGAGAACATCGCCCTGGGTGTGGATATGTTCGACTGCGTGATGCCCACCCGCAATGCGCGGAACGGGATGCTCTTTACCTCAGAGGGGACTATCAATATCAAAAACAGGAAGTGGGCTACGGATTTTACCCCCCTGGATCCTATGGGGCTTACCTTTGCAGACCGGGAGTATTCCAAGGCGTACCTCAGGCATCTTTTTGCCGCAAATGAGTATCTTGGAAAGCAAATCGCCACCCTTCACAACCTGGGCTTTTACTTGTGGCTGGTACGTGAGGCACGGCGCCGGATCCTGGATGGGACCTTTGGCCCCTGGAAGGATAAAATGGTACGTCAAATGGATAAACGACTCTAGAGGTATGGGTATTATCGACCGGTATATCCTAAAGAAATACCTGTTGACCTTCGGGTTGATGCTGCTGCTTTTTGTGCCTATCGGCATCATGCTCAACCTGGCGGAGCAGATTGGGAAGATGATCGACAACGAGGCTCCCCTGATGGAAATTATCCTTTATTACGTGAATTTCACCATCTACATCGGGCATTTACTCTTTCCGATTTTTCTATTTCTCGCCATCATTTTCTTTACCTCAAAAATGGCGAATAACACCGAAATTGTCGCCATCCTCTCTTCGGGGGTTTCCTTCCGCCGGTTTTTAAGGCCCTACTGGATAGGAGCTTCCATTATTGCCATAGTGATGTTTATTATGGGAATGTTTATCGTACCCGCGGCCAGTAAGGGATACAATGAGTTTAAATTTAAATACCTGAAAAAGAAAAATCAGGACCGGGTGACCAACAATATTTTTAACCAACTTGGTGAGAGCGATTACATATATGTCAGTTCTTTTGATCCGGAACGGCAAATTGGCTATAATTTCACTTACGAACATTTTTCCGAAGATGGTACCCTGCAGTACAAAATCAATTCTGCGAACATTCGTTGGGTACCGGCAGACAGTGTATACCGCCTGACTTCCTATACCCGGAGGGATTTAAAGGGGGATATTGAAGAAGTGGTGACCAAACGACGATTGGACACGCTCTTCGCCTTCCAGATCGACGACCTCACCCCTGTTTCCTATATCGGAGAGACTAAAAACCTCTTCGAACTCAACGAGTTTATCCGGGTGCAGAGGCGCAAAGGCGCCTCGAATGTCAATACCTATGTCATGGTCTTGTACAAACGCTGGGCCCTTCCCATTACAGCTTTTGTCCTTACCATAATCGGGGTTGCAGTGTCCTCGGCCAAAAGAAGGGGGGGCATGGGTGCCAACCTGGCCTTCGGTATCGGGGTGGCTTTTATCTATATTTTTATGGATAAGGTTTTCAGTACCCTGGCCGAACAGTCTGGATTTCCGCCCCTGATGGCTGTGCTTTTACCCAATGTTTTTTTCGGGATTCTGGGCTTTTACCTCCTGCAAAAAGCCAAACGCTGATATTTCATACTTTTGGGGCAGGGCAAAGGAAGGAGGTTTTCCAAGATAGTTTATCTTTGCCCTGACCAATCATCCAAAATTTTATACTGTCCATGGAGTACCTGGATTTTGAATTGCCCATAAAAGAGCTGGAGGAGCAGCTCGAAAAATGTGCGCTTATCGGGGAAGAGAGTGATGTGGATGTTACGGAAACCTGCAAGCAAATTGAAAAGAAGCTCGCTGAGACCCGTAAGCAGATCTATAAAAACCTCACGGCCTGGCAGCGGGTACAACTCTCGCGCCATCCAAACCGCCCCTACACTCTGGATTATATTCGCGCCATTTGTGGGGATACCTTTCTGGAATTGCACGGAGACCGCACGGTAAAGGACGACAAAGCCATGATCGGCGGACTCGGAAAAATAGGGGATCAGTCCTATATGTTTATCGGCCAGCAAAAGGGATACAATACGAAAACAAGACAATACCGAAATTTCGGGATGGCCAATCCGGAAGGGTATCGCAAAGCCCTGCGCCTGATGCGTTCGGCCGAGAAATTCGGCATTCCGGTTGTCTGCTTTATCGATACCCCCGGGGCTTACCCGGGTATTGAAGCGGAGGAGCGCGGGCAGGGCGAAGCCATTGCCCGGAATATCCTGGAAATGACCCGCCTCAAAGTACCGATCATCGTTGTGATCATCGGGGAAGGCGCTTCGGGAGGTGCCCTGGGAATTGGGGTAGGGGATTCTGTACTGATGTTGGAGAACACATGGTACTCCGTAATCTCACCCGAATCCTGTTCTTCTATCCTCTGGCGCAGTTGGGAATACAAGGAACAGGCGGCGGATGCGCTTAAGCTCACTGCCACCGATATGAAAAAATTAAAGCTGATCGATGAGATCGTAAGGGAGCCTGCAGGAGGTGCACATGCCAACCGGGAAAGGACTTTTGAAATCGTCCGGGACAAAATTGCAAAGCACTATCAGGACCTCGAAAAGTTATCACCAAAGGATTTGATTGCAAAACGGATGGAAAAGTACACCGGTATGGGGGTGTTTAAAGGGTAATCCTTTTGTAACTAATGATTTAGAAAAAATCCGGAGGAATGACCTCTGGATTTTTTTGTTATCAACATTAAGTTGTAACTTATTAACAGCTGTATTGTGAATGAACGGTGAATATCCGGACCGCACTTGCAGGGTTAACTTAACGTTAATTTTCTACTTTTGAAGCTATGGAAAAATCGAGGGCATTAGTGGGCCGAAAAGTCGGAACTCCGGGGGTTATACCTCTGGAGAAAGGGAAAATACCCCCACAAGCCGTTGATTTAGAGGAAGTTGTGCTTGGCGCAATGATGATCGATAAAAAAGGTGTTGATGAGGTAATCGATATTTTGCACCGTGATGTTTTCTACAAAGAGGGCCACCGTTATATTTACGAGGCTATTTTTAAGTTGTTTGAATCTTCGCAACCCGTGGATTTATTAACCGTTTCGGCCCAATTAAAGACCGATGGAAAACTCGAAGTTGCCGGCGGTGACTTTTACCTTATAAAACTGACCCAAAAAGTCGCATCCTCAGCCCATATTGAGTTCCATGCGCGAATCATTCTACAGAAATACATACAGCGCAGCCTTATTAAGATTTCCAGCGAGATCATTGAAGAGGCTTATGACGAGGCAACCGATGTTTTCGATTTGCTCGACAATGCTGAATCCAAACTTTATGAAGTTACCCAGGGCAATCTGAAGCGCTCTGCGGAAACGGCCCAGAACCTGGTTATCCAGGCCAAGAAGAAAATTGAGGAGATTTCGAACAAAGAGGGACTCAGTGGCATTCCTTCGGGGTTTGACAAGGTAGACCGCCTCACCTCGGGATGGCAACCCAGTGACCTGATCATTATAGCGGCACGTCCCGGAATGGGTAAAACTGCCCTCACGCTTTCAATGGCCCGTAATATTGCAGTCAACGCGAATATACCCGTGGCCTTCTTCTCCCTGGAAATGTCTTCCGTCCAGCTGATTACCCGCCTGATTTCTTCGGAAACCGGCCTTTCATCAGAAAAGTTGCGAACGGGTCGTTTGGAGAAACACGAGTGGGAACAGCTCAACGTCAAGGTAAAGACCCTGGAAAAGGCCCCTTTATTT
>NZ_JBAVZJ010000439.1:0-1745 GCF_049588695.1 Robiginitalea sp. | reverse complement strand
AGACTGGTGTTTTCCTTGTGTACAAAGGGAAGCACACTGTCCCGCGTTTCCCAAAACGATTCAGACCTGGAACCGGTATAGTAATTTCCCCGGGCGTCTTCCTGCCTGAGTGTTACCGAACGGCCTGCAGGGAGGGCCACATGTTTTTCAAAAGTTCCCCCGGGCCAGATAACCAACAGGGAATCCAGGGATTCTGCCTGGTTCAGGCCAATTTGTATATGAGGCGGTACAGCGGAAAGGTAGCCCCGGGTCGTAAAATTTTCGAACACCTGCAGGTTCTGGTCCGTGTAAGCGAGTACACGGGCCCCGATTCCCCGGCTGTTCAGACCGGTACCTGAGAAGTGCAGTGCGATAGATTTCCCGGTTTCCAAATTATTTTGATAAATGGTGGCAGGCTCGTCGAGGTTGTTGACCACCAGGTCCAGATCACCATCATTATCCAGATCGGCATAGGCACTCCCGTTGCTATACGTGGGCTCTTGCCCGATCCAATTTGTAGTCTCATCTGAAAAGGTGAGGTCCCCATTGTTCCTGAAAACATAATTAGATACCTTTTTCGGGGGTATTTCACGGGTAAGCGGGAGATCCGTATCTGCCATGCCCTGGTCTATTCTTCTTTGGATGTCCTCATTGGCTATAAAGTTCATATAGTCCATGTCATTGGTAGCCCCCTTAATGCCATTGGTCACAAACAGATCCTTATATCCATCATTGTCCAGGTCCGCCAGGAGCCCTCCCCATGACCATTCCGTGGCGGCGATACCACTGAGAAAGGCAATCTCAGAAAAGCGATTCTCACCCGTATTGAGTTGAAGGGTGTTTTGCATGAATTGGGGGGCAAACCCATTATTGAGATACTGTCGGTATATGGGGTAGGCGTATTCCAGTCCGGAAGTCTTATAGGTGATGAGGTCCTCGGGGAGCATGTCCAGGGACAGAATATCTACAAGCCCGTCGTTGTTGATATCGGCAAGGTCATTGCCCATACTGAAATGGGTCGTATGCCCGACCTCCCCTGCTCCGGAAGAAATGAGTTCCCTGAACGTTCCATTCCCATTGTTTAAATAGAGGTAATCATTTTCAAAAAAATCATTCCCTATGTAGATGTCCGGATACCCGTCCGAGTTCAAATCGCTGATGCCAAGCCCCAGCCCGTAACCCGCTTTTCCCTGGAATATTCCGGTTTCCGCACTTACGTCAATAAAAAAGCCATTGTCGTTTCGATAGAGGCGGTCCCCGGAGAGGCTGTCCGGGATTAGGCGTTGATTGCCTTTGCCGTAGGTCCGATTGGGATGGACCGAATGATTCAGGAGGTAAAGATCGAGGTCCCCATCGAGGTCGTAGTCAAAAAAGGCTGCCTGGGTCGAGAGTCCTGAAAAGTCCAGACCGAAGTCTGCTGCGCGTTCTTCAAATTGAGGAATCCCATCGGAATCCGCACCGAGATTCAGAAATAATAAATTCTTACCCTTTAGGCCACGGTATCCGGAAGCTTTACAGATATAGATATCCTGCAGGCCGTCTGCGTTAATATCGACATGTGTAGTCCCTGTGGTCCAGCCGTCGGCGTTAGTGATCCCGGCACCTGTACTGACCTCTTTAAAAGTCATATTGCCCAGATTGAGATACAGGGCATCGGGAGATTGATTGCCCCCGAAGTAGATGTCCGGAAGGCTATCCTGGTTGAAATCGGCAATAGTAACGCCACCGCCATTGTAGTAATAGAGGTAGGTGAGAATATTTAATTC
>NZ_JBAVZJ010000438.1:0-3693 GCF_049588695.1 Robiginitalea sp. | reverse complement strand
GTGCTGTTGTTAGTCTGGGGCGCCTTCGAGTGGAAAACCTACGATGAGGTGAATGATTACGATATTTCACTGAATGTGGAGGATATGCTCGATGAAGAAGTCCCGATGACCGAACAGATCAAAACACCACCTCCGCCTCCGCCACCTGCAGCCCCGGAAGTCATCGAAGTTGTAGAAGACGAAGAAGAGGTTGAAGAAACGGTAATTGAATCCACTGAGACCAGTCAGGAAGAAGAAATTATCGAAGTTGAAGATATCGAAGTTGAAGAGGTAGATGATGATATAGAAGTTCCCTTCGCCGTAATTGAAGATGTACCGGTCTTTCCGGGCTGTGAAAGTGCGGGGGATAAAAAGGCTTGTTTTAACGAAATGATGCAGAAGCATATCCGCAAGAATTTCCGCTATCCGGAAATCGCCCAGGAAATGGGTGTTCAGGGACGTGTGGCTGTGATGTTTACTATCCAAAAAGACGGCTCTATAGGAAATATCCGGATGAGAGGTCCGGATAAAAACCTGGAAGCAGAGGCGCGTCGGATTATTGAAAAGCTTCCGAAGATGACTCCCGGGAGACAACGCGGACGCCCAGTGCGTGTGCCCTTCAGTATCCCGATTACCTTTAAATTACAGTAAACGAAATATACTTTAAAACCCCGGACTTCCGGGGTTTTTTTATGCCATAAAGCGAAGGTGCCCACCAGGGCAGGCATATTATATGCTTTCGTTGGAAAGAAGCGAAGTGGTCCGTATCTTTGCGCCCCATAAATGGTGCGAATGAAATCTGCGGCCGGTGTTTTAGAACCAAGTGCATTCCAAGTTGTGTTTTCCGATTTTAAGGAAATCACCAAAGCCAGGTTAGCAGTAAGTGTTGTTTTTTCTGCCATCGCGGGATATTTATTGGGTGCAGATGAAGTGCGGTTCCTACCCCTTGTCTTTCTGTCCGTAGGGGGCTATTGTATGGTTGGGGCCTCCAATGCCTTCAATCAGGTGATTGAGCGAAATCTCGATGCCCGTATGCATCGGACGAAGAACCGTCCAATCCCTGCAGGACGCATGTCGGTGACCCAGGCCATGAGTCTCGCCATTGTGATGACCCTTGCGGGTATCGTCTTGTTGTACCTCCTCAATCCGAAGACGGCCCTTTTTGGCACACTGTCCATCTTTCTCTATACATGCGTTTATACGCCCCTGAAAACTGTTACCCCGCTCGCTGTTTTTGCCGGTGCGTTTCCGGGAGCTATCCCATTTATGCTGGGCTGGGTTGCCGCGACCAACGATTTTGGCATTGAACCGGGAACTTTGTTTATGATTCAGTTTTTCTGGCAATTTCCGCATTTTTGGGCCCTGGGGTGGATGTTGGATGAAGACTACAAGCGCGGTGGCTTTAAGATGCTGCCCACCGGTAAGAAGGATACCGGGACAGCGCTTCAGATCATCATGTATACCCTGTGGATGATCGTTATTTCAATCGTTCCCGTTTTCGGGATAACGGGTAGGTTGCATCTTTCTGTTCCCGCTGCGGTACTCATATTTCTGGCGGGTCTTGTGATGTTGTGGTTTGCGCTCCGACTCTATGAGCTAAGGGACAGGGCTTCTGCCCGCAGGCTAATGCTGAGTAGTGTCTCTTATATTACCCTTATACAAATTGTTTACGTCATCGATAAATTTTTAGCATGAGTGAAAAGCTGATGGAAGGATCTTTAGCAGAGAAAAAGGGTCGCGCGAAAAAAATGATGCTCTGGTTTGGTATTGTCAGCCTCCTGATGAGTTTTGCGGGCTGGACAAGCGCCTATATTGTGAGTAGTTCCCGGGAGGACTGGATGAGGGATTATACCCTTCCGGTGGCTTTTTGGGTTAGTACGGCACTCATTCTGCTCAGTAGCGTCACTTACTGGATGGCTACTAGGGAAGTTTCTCAGGGTCGGCAAAAAACGGGGACTATTTGGCTCGTGATTACCCTTGTTCTGGGTGTTTCCTTTGTGATCTCCCAATTTTTGGGTTTTTCAGAAATGATCGCTATGGGATATTATTTTACGGGACCCACCAGCAACATTACCCTTTCATATATTTTTCTGATCACCGTTATTCACGCAGTGCACGTTGTGGCGGGAATGATATCACTCCTCGTGGTTCTTTTTAATCAGGTCAGGGGCTCCTATGGCCCGGGTAAAATGCTGGGGATGGAGCTCGGGATTACCTTCTGGCATTTTCTCGATATTTTGTGGATCTACCTCATATTGTTTTTCTATTTCTTTCGTTAAATACCAGAATGCCGATTTTGTCCGGTATTTCTGCTTTTCTAACGTTCAAAAAAATGTATTTTTGCTAAAATTCTCATAACGCGATCTGAATATTTATGGATACTACGGTGACAACGGGTGCTGATGAGCCGGTCTGGGGAGGTGGAAACCGTCCCCTGAATGCGAGTTATGGAAAACTGATGATGTGGTTTTTCATCGTTTCTGATGCCCTGACTTTCTCGGGATTTCTCTCCGCTTACGGATTTTCCCGCTTCAAGTTTATTGAAACATGGCCGATTGCCGATGAGGTCTTTACGCACGTTCCCTTCTTTCACGGGAATTACCCGATGTACTATGTGGCCTTTATGACGTTTGTACTGATCATGTCTTCTGTGACAATGGTATTGGCCGTGGACGCCGGGCACCGAATGATGAAGAACAAAGTGATCATCTATATGTTCCTGACTATAATTGGCGGGGCTATCTTTGTGGGGTCACAGGCATGGGAGTGGGCGACTTTTATCCGCGGAGACTACGGAGCTGTCGAGACCAACGGAGGTAGAATTCTTCAGTTTGTGAATGCCGAAACCGGGGAGCGGGCCGCCCTGGCGGATTTTGTAGAGATCATGCCCGGAGAACGCGTCCGGCATGAGTCGGAGAAAGGAGTGTGGTTTACGAGCGAATCTGCGCTTCCTACCTACACGGTAGACGAGGTGGCAGAAGGGCTGCGGTCTAACCCGAATATCCTTATACGCACAGAACAAATCACCGAAGAAGGTGAAAAAACCCTGCTCAGTCGTCCGGAAACGCTGGAACGCATCAAAGATGCCAAATACGTGGTGGAAGGGGCCAACCTGGTCCGAAACGAATACGGAAGTCGCCTTTTCGCCGATTTCTTCTTTTTTATCACAGGTTTTCACGGTTTCCACGTCTTTTCTGGGGTTGTGATCAATGTCATTATCTTCTTCAATGTGATACTCGGCACTTATGAACGTCGGGGCCATTATGAAATGGTCGAGAAAGTGGGGCTCTACTGGCACTTTGTAGATCTCGTTTGGGTATTTGTATTTACCTTCTTCTATCTGGTTTAATTTTATAAAGAGACACGCATGGCGCACGAACATAAATTAGAAATTTTCAGGGGACTGGTTAAATTTCGCTCCAACACCAGTAAGATATGGGGTGTTCTTATTTTTCTGACCCTGGTGACAGCTGTTGAGGTTGCTCTGGGGATTACCAAACCTGCTATCCTCACGGGGAATTATCTGCTGGGGATGAAATTGCTCAATTGGATTTTTATCATTCTAACGCTGGTAAAGGCTTACTACATCGCCTGGGATTTTATGCACCTAAGGGATGAAAAAAGCGCGCTTCAGCGGGCTATAGTGTGGACGCCGATCTTTCTTGTGGCTTACCTGATTTTTATTTTACTCTTTGAGGCAGACTATATTTACAC
>NZ_JBAVZJ010000437.1:0-2921 GCF_049588695.1 Robiginitalea sp. | reverse complement strand
TGATCATGTACGACCAGGGCTGGTTTGAATCTGCCGATGTTGCTACGCGTACCCTTGCCGTTTGGGTGGGGGTTATCTGTATGGTATTCGCTATGGTTCCGGCTATATTCCTCAAAAGCAAATCCACCGTCAATGAAGATTACTCCCCACTTACGGTCAGCAATATAGGCGGAAGCCTAAAAGAAATACTTCAAGGGTTTAAAGAGGCGTTTAAATCCCCGCCTTTCCGGAAGTTGTGTATTGCTACCTTTTTTATCTTCAACGCTTTTAATACCATTGCGGCATTCTCCTTCTTTATTGTGGTTTATTACCTGTTTAACGGAGATGCAGGGGCCGCAGGGATTTGGCCGACGCTTTTCGGTAGTTTGGGAGCATTGATTACTACCTTTTTAGTCATTCCCATTGTGACAAAAATGTCTAAGAAAATGGGTAAAAAGAGGGCTTTTGTGACGTCCCAGGGAATTTCGGTAATAGGGTATATAATGCTTTGGTTTTTGTTTATCCCCGGGAAGCCTTTTATGTTCATTTTCGCCCTGCCTTTTTTCTCCTTCGGTATTGGAAGTTTATTTGTCCTGATGATGTCAATGACTGCTGACGTCATTGACCTGGACGAACTCAGTAGTGGAAAGCGAAGGGAAGGGGTATTCGGAGCCATCTACTGGTGGATGGTTAAGTTCGGCTTCGCCATTGCAGGTTTATTAAGTGGGGCAATTTTGTCGTTAGTCGGTTTTGATGCTGATGCCGCCCAGCAAACAGAGGGTGCCATTACGGGATTAAGGGCATTCTACTCAGGAGTTCCCATACTCGGGACCCTTATTGCCATGTACGTCATGTGGGATTACGATGTGACCGAAGAGCGCGCCAATGAAATAAGGGCCGAACTCGACAGACGAAAAGAAAAGCCCGCGACTTCGTCATCCTCTTACTATCCATCCGGACAACTCATGTCTTTGATGGGTGGGGATTTGGAACTCGACCTGGCTTCAGATGTACCTTTCGAAACCAAAAGTGAGGCTGAGATACAAAAACTTTTTTCAGCCTCTTTAGAGCAAGGGATTCACGGCTTGTGTTTTAGTCCTTATACCGAGGGTCAGGATATTGGTGATATACTCACAGAGTCCCAAATAAGAAAGCGTATGGAGGTTATCGAACCCTATACCCAATGGGTGCGTTCTTTCTCCTGCACGGATGGAAATCAATTTATTCCCCAGGTAGCGCGGGAAAAAGGTTTAAAGACGATGGTTGGCGCCTGGATTGGCAGGGACAAAGCGCGCAATGAGAAGGAAATCGAGGGCCTGATTGCCCTGGGTAAAGCCGGGATGGTAGACATTGCCGCGGTTGGGAATGAGGTCCTGCTCCGAAATGAGTTGTCGGAAGGGGAAATACTCGAGTATATGCAAAGGGTGAAAGCGGCTTTACCGGGAATACCGGTGGGTTATGTGGACGCCTACTACCAGTTAATCCAACGTCCCGAACTCCTGGCAGCCTGCGATGTAATTCTGACAAACTGCTATCCGTTCTGGGAAGGCTCAGAGATCCACATGGCGGCGGGATACCTAAAGCGTATGTATCAGCTTACCCAGGAAGTTTCTAAAGGTAAACAAGTGATTATTACAGAAACCGGGTGGCCCAACAAAGGCAGTAAGAGGGAAGCCGCAGAGCCTTCCTCTGTGAATGCCATGAAATATTTTATCAATGTCAGCAAATGGCAACAGGAAAACGAGTTACGCCTCTTTTATTTCACGTCTTTTGATGAATCCTGGAAACTGCATCACGAAGGTGACGTGGGCGCCGGATGGGGAATTTGGGATCAGAACGAACACTTAAAATACGAATAGGTAATGTCATACAGAGAAGATAAGCGTCTGGCACTGGCTGCCACCGAGTTATCGGGACTAAGCGGGGAAGCTTTGAAAGAAAAGGCAAGAGAGATTCTGGCCATGGGGATGCACGGCTTGTGTTTTAGCCCATATGAGGAGGGACAAAAACCCGGGGAACGCATTTCCGAATCCCAGATTAGAAGGCGTATGGAGATCATAAAGCCCTATACCGAATGGATCCGGTCTTTTTCCTGTACCGAAGGAAATGAAAAAATCCCGGGAATTGCGAAAGAATTCGGAATCAAAACCATGGTGGGTGCCTGGTTGGGCGATGACCCGGAGATCAACCGGGAGGAAGTGGACAACCTGATCCTGTTGGCCAAAGAGGGCCTTGTGGATATTGCAGCGGTAGGGAACGAAGTTTTACTTCGGGGTGACCTGACGGAAGAGGAACTCCTCGGGTTTATACATGAGGTAAAGTCTGCAGTACCGGACCTGCCGGTAGGATATGTGGATGCCTATTATGAATTTGTAGACCACCCCAGGATCACAGAGGCCTGTGACGTGATCCTTGCCAATTGCTATCCTTTCTGGGAGGGATGTCATTTAGACTATTCCATACTCTATATGAAAGACATGTTTCAGAGGGCTTTACGGGCGGGGAACGGAAAAAAGGTGATAGTATCCGAAACAGGATGGCCCAGTGAAGGGAGTAGTACCAATGGGGCACACCCCTCTTTTGAGAATTTTCTGAAATACTTTATCAATACCCAGAAATGGGCATCCGAGGATGACATTGAGGTTTTTTACTTTTCATCTTTTGACGAATCCTGGAAGGTGGGAGCCGAGGGAGACGTGGGGGCATTTTGGGGCCTGTGGGATAAGCATGAGGAACTGAAATTCTGACAAGAACATTTTTTTTTCGCTATTTTGAGTTTTGCAGCCACTCAAGACCAATGACCCACCGTCCTGCATACTTTGCCATACGTACTATTTAGATACTCCTGTTGACCCTTAAGGGGATTGGGGCTCAAGCGCAAAACGATTCCATATCAAAATCTAAAATTGCAGTAGAATACACGGACAAAGGTTTTCAGTTTA
>NZ_JBAVZJ010000436.1:0-8696 GCF_049588695.1 Robiginitalea sp. | reverse complement strand
GTCCTTCATATTGAAGTCCGTTGAGATCTTTCCCGATTCGGTTTACCCCAATGACATAGGACATATTCTCAATGGCACGGGCCTTTAACAATGTGTCCCAGGCAGCTATTCGGGTATGCGGCCAGTTTGCCACGTAAATCAATACGTCGTAATCCTCTGTATTTCTCGACCAGACGGGGAACCTCAGGTCATAACAAATTTGCAAAGAGAAAGTCAATCCCTTATACTGCAAGGTCTTCCGTTGGTTGCCGCGTTGGTAGACCTTATCTTCTCCCGCAAGGGTAAAGGTGTGCCTTTTATCGTAGTACTCGTAATTTCCGTCCGGAAACATAAAAACCAGCCGGTTATAATACTCACCCGCTTCCTGAAAAATGAGACTTCCAGCCAGGGCCGCCCCCGTACGAGTCGCATTTTCCCGCATCCAGTCAAGGGTATGCCCGGCCTCCTCATATGGAATACGCCCGGGATTCATGGTAAAACCCGTAGTGAACATTTCCGGGAGAACAATCAGATCCGTTTCTCCATCCAAAGTATGGATCAGGTTACCGAAGTGTGCCCTGTTGTCCTCAGGGTTTTCCCATTCTAAAGATGTCTGTATCAGGGCGACTTTCACGGCTTACAGGGCTTAGAAGATTCAGGATTGGGCTTCAAGTATTGGAATCAGGCTATGCAGCCCCTGGGATCGGGCATGGTCCAAAGCCGTTTTCCCCTCCGGATCCTTCGCGTCCACACGGGCACCCTTCTCCAGGAGTAAGCGGGCCATAGGCTCCCGGTTAAAGGTGATCGCAAAAATAAGGCAGGTTCCCCCCATTCCATTTCGCTCATTTACGTTCGCTCCGGCATCTATTAGGATTTCCGCAATCCTCGTATACCCTTTAAAACAGGCCCCCATAAGTGCAGTGTTTCCGGAGCCGTCCTTTTCATCCACCGGAACGCCCTTGTCCAGCAAGAGTTGTACTACTTCGGCCTGATTGTAATAGCCCGCCAGGATTAATGGGGTAGAGCCCCGCTGATCCCTGCTGCTGAGCAACTCCGGGTGCGCCTTGAGCAAGGCAGCCGTGCGTTCGATATTTCCTTCACGTATACTGTTAAAAAATTCACTTGTTTCCATAGATGTAAAAATACAGTAATTGACAAACAGGAGAAACAACCCCCCCTGGTTTTATTCGGTAGATTTTAACCCTGGATTTCCATAAAATATCCCTACCCTCGTATCTGCTGCAATACCTACTGATCCGAACCGGAAGGATGATTCCCCGGACTGAAGTCTTCCGGGGCATTCTGGGGCTCCTCAATGGAGTTGTGGCCACCTGAATCATTGTATACAAGCCATTGTGACGGGTTGTAGAGGGGGCTTGAAGTCAACACCCCGGCACGTCGCTCCGCCTTACCGTCCTCAAATTCATGTGGGGTCCCGCTCCCATCGGTGCCCGGGTTACCAAAAGTGTCTTTAACGTTGCCAAAAGGATCGATCAGGACAAGGGTATCGTCCCCGTTGGAATCCGCAGGGCCGTTTCCTGAAACCGATTTATCCGGAATAAAACCATAAGTTGCTTCAAATACGTCCGGGTGCGCACTCAGAACCAGAGTGCCTGCAGCCGGGATGACCAGTCCCTCCAAAGAAACTGTCCTGCCGGGCTCCACATTCGCATTGGTATACCTCAGCAATTCCCATCCTGTAAGATCAATTTCCCCCCCTGAGGCATTGAATAACTCTAAAAATCGAGCCTCGGGCAGGTTATCCGGGTCTGCAATCTCTGAAATCAGGACAGAATCTGAGGTCATAGAAGGAGTCAGAAACTCGCATCGGGGTGCCCTAAAATCAAAATCAGAAGGGGACATCACCACGAGTTCAAAACGATTCCGGTACTTATTGAGAAGTCCCCGGACCCTTCCATGTCCGGTTGGAAGTGGTTGTGCATAGAAATCGGAATATCCGCTGTTCTTTACGTTCAGGGAATTTCCATAACAGTCCGAGAGGGTCCTCCGGACCTCCATCCCGGCTTCGGCAAATGGAAGTCCGGCTTCCTCTGTTATAAATTCGACATTCTCAACCTCCACAAAAGTATTGAGGAGGCTGTCTGAAAGTTCGGTAATTTCAGTGGCGACAGGAAGGGGAAGGCGCTCCGATTCGCAATGCACCCGAATATGATTTTGAAAGAGACGGGCGGGGAGACGGCCCACACTCAGGTTTCCAAAAGACGAAAAGGAGCCTCCAAGTTCAAAAGCCCCCGAGGACACCCCCAGATACAATCCCTGTAAATATACCGAAACACGGCTGCCAAAAGGGGCTTGCGAATGGGATTCCAGCAAATCCGTGTAAAAGACAAGCCCTCCCCCCTGTGGATCCGCGGCGTCCTGCAGGTAAATTTCACCGAAAATATTGGAAGTGGCATCCGACGAGACCACGATGGCTTCCCACTGGAGTGAATCTGCTATTTGTATCGTCTCACCGGGATAAATCCTTTTGAGTTCTGAAAGGGTTATCGCTTGAGCACCGAACCCGGAACAGTCCCGCTCGGGCGGATCTGCGCCCAGGTCGGGTTGGCACCCAGAGAAAAGCCCGAAAAACAGGCCGGTGAAGCACCACAAAACAGTCAGGTATTCGAATCCTGATTTCATAAAAAACTCCAGCTTAAATTGAGAAAAAAAGTTCGCCCGAATCCGGGCCAGTAGCGAGTGCCAAAAGATGGATTGCCACTCAATTGATCGTCATACCATTGTTTTAGATTGCCATTTCTTCCCGATTGGTAACCGCCGGAAAGATAAAACGCATCCAGGAGGTTGGCGACACTGATAAAAAGACTTACATAGTGGGGTCCTTTTTTCCAGGACTTTCCCCCGAGAAGATTCACAAGATAGACAGGAGGGAGCGCCTTTGGCCGCAGGGACTTCGGGTAGGCTTCCCGTAATATACCCGGAGACTCCTCACCGGTTTCCGGATCGCGGAGAAAGCTCCGGGTATGACGTAAAAAAGAAGGAGATGGGTATTGCCCGGATAGATAATTCAATGTAGTCCCTATCCACCAGTACGAAGGATCCCGGTAATGAAGGCCTATACTAAATGCCCGGGAAGGCCCGGCAGGAAAAGGGTGCCCTTTTATAGCAGCGGGTCCAAGGGCAAGCGTGCCCTCTGCCTGGTGAAGATCCCCGGGCTGGTCTCCCGGCAGAAAATATATCCTGAGATCCGGATCGCTGGCGTAGGTGAATTCCCCCAAAGCTAAAACAGTACTGAGCTGCACCGCAGGACTCAGGTCTAGTTCCAGTCCTAACTCTACCCCTTTGTGAAGCCTATCCAGACCGGTAGCGATTTCCTGGATAAACCCCGAACCATAGCCCGTATCAGAAAAAAAGAAATTCACCTTTCCCTGGTCCATTACCCGCGTGTAATATCCGCTCAGGCGTGAGGTCAGCACAGTTCCCCTTAGAAAATAGGACACCTCCGCAGAAGCAAGACGCTCACCCTGCAGGTTCTCGACAAATCCGTGGCGCTCCCTGGGGTTAATAAAGGTGTTTCTCAATACTGGTGGACGCTTCATAAGAACCCCGTTCACAGCTATCCAATGTCTTCCTGTAATCTGGTAGGTCAACCCACCTTTGACTCCATAATCTGCAAAACCCTTGCGTTTGCCAGCACCCACAGAGGTTTCGGGATATTTTTCATTGCGAAAATTTCCGGTCCGTTGGTATGTGATTTTTCCAGCCTGCCCGCTTAAAAAGGCCGTCCACTTCGGTCCTGAGGTTTCAAGAGATAAGAAGGTCTGCCATTGAATTACCCCAATATTGTAGTCATACCCGATTCGGTCGCCCTCCTTCTTTTCCAGGACGCCTTCCAAATCATTTCTCGTCCCACTAAAAGGATCCGCATCCTGGTGATAGGCAGCCCCGAGAAGGTCATCCAGGCGGCCGTAATTCTGAATCGTGGATTGCTGAAAAAGGGTTCCGGCCCGAATTTGCCAACCCCGTGCCAAATCCCAGGTCCCAAAAGTGTTCACTGAAAACTGATTCTCTTCCGAGCTATCCGCCTGCAGGATATAGGATGCTTCCTGACCCGGGTTTCCCCGGGTATTCATACCATAAAGTGAGTGCCAATCGATTTGGCTGGAGTTTCCGAACCCCTTCCTGGCAGCCTCCGCACTCTGAAGGTTGGGTCCGACGGGGCTGTTCCAGTAAAAGCTCGGTAGATTCCTGTAATACGCCGGGTCCGGATTCGGGGCATTGAAATAGGAAAGACGCGTCCGAAACTGGATACCTTCCCGGTAGGCCCCTGCCACGGTATATCGCAAAGAGGAGCCGGAGTAATGATATCGAAGACCGATAAAAGGTTCAGAGATGTATCGCATTCGGGAATTCCGGACCTTGCCTTCCTGCCATCCCCAATAAGGGTTGTACAACCTGCCTCCCAGGGCCAAAGTCTCGGCAGACAGAGCCGAAGACCTCCCCCTGAGATTCGAAGCATAAATACCCACAAGGGTCACTTCGTGTTGGGGAGATGGCCTGTAGGCGATTCCGCCTAAAACGGAATAGGCATCATAAGGTGTGCCTTGCATATACCCCTGTCCGGCCGCCCGTTTGGAAACCGAAGTTAAAAAACCCCATTTGCCACTTCCCATACCCGAATTATAGGTAGCCATAAGGCGACCTGCGTAATTGCGGTTAGAGGCGCTCACCGTAAGGCGGAAGCCTTTTCTGACTGCCGACGGACTGATCTGTATCGCCGTAGTCCCCATAATCCCTCCGAATCCCGCTTCTGAAGGTTGCAAACCCATAGAGTACTGCTGGTTTCGGGTCACGTCATTGAGGCCACCCCAGTTATTCCATTGCGGACGTCCATTGGAAAAGCGATTCATGGGAATCCCATTGAGGAATACAGCCGCATTTCTATTGTCATAGCCGCGAATCCTGAAAAATGCAGCACTGAAATCAAACGCAGCCCTGTTTAAAAATATATCCCTGCTTGCGTGGAGAAATCCCGAACTGCCCTCGATCACATCTTCCTCAAAAACATCGCTCTCACTCAATGGGATAAGGTTTTCTTCATCTGCGGGTTCCCTCTCGGGTTCCAGGGTCACATTTCCCAGGTCCAATCCCCGGGATACATCGAGATTGGTAAAAGTCCGGCTGGTATACCCCTTCAGAGAAAATTGACAATTTATATGAGTCCGTGGCCTTTGGGGTTTCAGGAAGAAAATCCCGGCAGAATCCGAGAGCACTTCGGCGCCCCCATCCTCAAACTTCACCAAAACCCCGGGCAGCCCCTTCCCGGAATGCAGATCCACAACCTTGCCCCTCAGGCCTGCTTGCTGAGCCACCAATGTAAAACTCAACACAAAAAACAAACCGCCACAAATAATATTGCGGATAAACCTGAGCGAGAAAACCATAGAAACCAGGAGGTTGAAACGAGGCGAAAGTCGACCGCCACAGTGCATTCGCCTTGCATATCCGCCCCTTAGATTTGTCAGAAACTCAAATGAAAAATCGAATCGCGCTCGCCTTTCTCGTATTGATTGGTCACCACACACTCCTTTGTCAGGGGTTGGAAGGACCACCACCATCGCACAAAACCGGCAAAAGCCAATACCTGATCCGCACCATTGCCTTTTACAACCTGGAGAATCTCTTTGACACCCGCAATGATTCCCTTACATCAGACGACGCCAGAACGCCTGAAGGGGTGGACCACTGGACCGGCACACGCCTTGCTAAAAAACTGCTGCACCTCTCCCAAACCCTTGCTGAAATCGGAACTGAAATAGGTGTGAATCCCCCGGATATTATCGGGGTCTGTGAAGTCGAAAACGAAGACATGCTCCAATCCCTGATCCGACAACCGGCCCTCCGTTCCTTTCCCTATGGGGTTGTCCATTTTGATTCTCCGGATCCCCGGGGTATTGATGTAGGATTGCTCTATCGCAAAGACCGCTTTTTCCCGGAAGAAAGTAAGAGTGTTAGGTTGCTGTTACACGATGAAAAAGGATTTCGCAAATACACCCGGGATCAGTTAATCGTCCTGGGGTACCTGGATACGGATTACATTGGACTATTGGTCAACCACTGGCCCTCCCGGGGCGGGGGCACCATCCGGAGTCGGGGGCACCGCAAGGCCGCCGCCCTGCTTCAACGCCACCTGATCGATTCCCTGATGTACCGCCATCCGGAAATCAAAATCATTTCCATGGGTGATTACAACGACAATCCGGAAGACAAAAGCCTAAGTATTTTAAAGGGGAGGGCATGGAAAAAAGAACAGTCCTTAAATCGCGAACTCTACAACCCCCTTTCAAAGGCGTACAGAAGGGGGTTGGGAACCCTGGCCTACAGGGACCGATGGAACCTCTTCGATCAGATTCTTTTTAGTCGGGACTGGAGGAATAAAACAGGAGAAGGGTATCGGCTTTGGAAAATTGGAATTTTCCAGGCCGATTACCTTAAAACTCCTTCAGGTCGCTATAAGGGGTATCCTTTTCGAACGTATGCGGGAGGCCTGTACCAAGGCGGGTACAGCGACCACTTCCCCGTGTTCGCTTACCTTATTCGCCCTGCGCTGGCAAGGGCTAATTAAACCATTGTCCCCACGGTATGCGACTGAGGATCAAGAGCAGGCCCAGACCGTAAAAAATAGCGATACTCCGAAACTTTTTACTCCCCTCCAGGAATTTTTTGTGACGGGACCAACCAACGGTTATTAAGACTACGGCGACAATATTGATCAGGGGGTGTTCCAGGGCGAGAAGGCGGGCGGCAGGATTGGAGGTCACGCCCTCCATCCCTACGAGCTGTATGGCCTTAAAACCACTGGTGGTAACGAAGTAAAGCACCAGACCTATTAAAAGTTGGATATGGCTTAGGATCAGGGCGAAAAGACTGATTCTCAAATCCTTTTCCATCGTAAACATTTTGTTTCCTAAAAGGCCGAGCACAGCGTTCGCTACAGCGATAAAGAGTATCGCCAATACCACGTAGGCCAGATAGGAATGTACAGTTTGCAGAATTTCCATGGTCTTTGATTTAGCCTTAAAGGTATTCTTTTTTACAAAAAAACCCCGGTCTCGCGACCGGGGTTTTTTCACAGAATCTGAACCTTAATTAAATATGTATCGCAGTCCGATTTGCGCCTGCCACCTTGAAGAGGCCAGACCCGCATCATTCAGCTCAATAATGTTGGGGGTTCCATCATCATTAACTGTACCGTAGTTCACCTGGAAAGCCGGCGTATCGTTTGTACCGACAGTAGTCAAAGGGCTGACCTCAGAACGGATAAACCTTCGCTCTCCCCAATCTTTATTGATAAAGTTGGTGAAGTTGAACATATCCAGTGAAATCTGGAAGGTATGTGTCTTACTGCCAAAATCAAGGCTGAAGTCCTGAAGCAGCTTCAGGTCAACCACATGATTCCAAACCCCTCTGGAGCCATTGCGCTCCGCGTACTCCCCGCGGCGTTCACTCAGGTAGTCTACACTGTTGATAAAGGTATCGAGGTCGTTCCACTGCTCATCAGCAGAAACGATGACATTCCCCGCGTTATCCGTAATGTCAAGCAGCAAGATATCATCCTGGTTCTCGGGGATATAAATCAGGGCGTTATCTCTGGAGTCGTCGTTTAACAAATCCCGGCCTTCCCTGTAAATAAAGCTATACGGTGTGCTCTGATAGCCTTCATAGAACAGTGCAATCGTAGTTTTGATATTGTCGTTCCACGGAATTTCATAGGAAACATTTGCAGTAATACGGTTTCCAATGGCAAAGTCCGAACGGGTCACAGGCAGATTTGAGTTCTTTCCATTTACCGTCTGAATATTTCGCCACTGCGAACTGTTCTGGGAAGAAGTCCCGTCAAAAACCTTGAAGGAATCGCCATAGGTATAGGAAATCTGTCCGGCAAAACCGTTCTCAAAAGGCTTGCGAAGCGAGAAGGTCCAGTTATAGGCGTACCCCCCTCCGGTATTGGAAGCCAGGTAAATCCCCTGATAGGTCGGATCGATTTCATCGCGACGGTCGTAGAATGGACGGTTATCCGCTCCCTGATAGAAGCCCACAGGCCCCTTCAGGTTGAGGTTCTGGTAATATACATCCGTAATGACATCCGTATAGAGGAAGTCTCCGGTAGCGATCAGATTCCAGAAAGGCAATTTCTGATCTATGGCAATGTTGTATTTTGTTACCTGAGGCAGTTTGAAGTCCTTGGCAATTAAGTCAATATTACCCCCTGTACCCCCGGTTCCCGGTTCAGGATCCTCAAATTGGTTGTTGACATCCGGTTCGAACGGCTGTCCGAACTCGAACATAAACCCTCCGGTTATCCCGTTGTTGTTATAAGTTCCCCCGGGCCATACCAAAGGCAGGCGGGAGGTGAAAATCCCAAGACCCCCACGCACCTGGGTTGTTCCGTTACCATTGACATCCCAGTTAAAACCAACCCTGGGTGCAAACATCGCAGTAGGATCGATGCCCTGACCAACCCGGGCACCTTGTAAATCCTTTCCGGCAGCTTGCAGGAGCGGAATGGTACGGTCGTTAAAGTCGTCATTGGCCGTGCCGTCTTCCCAGTACGGAATATCGATACGCGCCCCGAGCGTCACCCTCAAATTATCAGACATCTGAACCTCATCCTGTACATAGAACCCGGCTTGAACAGTACTGAACTCTGCCGCACCGGCCGATTCATCGCCAACGGTTCCATCCCCTACCAGGGA
>NZ_JBAVZJ010000435.1:0-3249 GCF_049588695.1 Robiginitalea sp. | reverse complement strand
CTCCAATGTTCAATGGACGGATCCAGAGCATTGGGCCTAGATATTGCCCAAGCATTGAGGACAAGATAGACCGCTTTAAGGACAAGGAGAGGCACCAAATATTTGTAGAACCTGAAGGTTGGGACACGGTGGAGGTTTATGTAAATGGATTTTCAACGTCATTGCCAGAGGACGTTCAATTTAAAGCCCTTAGATCCGTTGCGGGCTTTGAAAACGTTAAATTTTTCCGGCCAGGCTATGCCATAGAATACGATTATTTTCCGCCGACACAACTGGAACACACCTTAGAAACGAAACTCATATCCAATTTGTTTTTTGCGGGTCAGATTAATGGGACCACTGGTTATGAGGAGGCTGGAGCGCAGGGTATAATGGCGGGTATCAATGCACATCTTAAGGTGCGGGAGAAAGACCCGTTTATTTTAAGGAGGGATGAGGCGTATATAGGTGTTCTCATAGATGATCTGATTACAAAGGGGACCGAAGAGCCCTACAGGATGTTTACATCGCGGGCAGAATACCGGACACTTCTAAGGCAGGACAATGCGGATATGCGTTTGACGGAACGTTCGCACAAACTGGGATTGGCAGGAGATGAGCGACTCCGCAAGGTGGAGTCTAAGATGCGTCAATCGAGTGAGCTTGTAGGGTTTTTTAAAAAGACAAGTTTTGTCCCGGATGAAATAAATCCGATCCTGGATTCTTTGGATTCCCGACAAGTGACACAGGGAGATAAGCTTTTTAAAGTCTTTTCCCGTCCGAAAGTTCGGATGCAACACATGCGCATGCTGCCAAGCGTTTCTGCTTTTATCGATGAGAATGACTTGCCGGAAGAGGTCCTTGAACAGGCTGAAATCCAGGTTAAGTATGCCGGATATATCGAGAAGGAGAAACAAAATGCGGACAAATTACAAAGACTGGAGAATATCAGGATTCCGAGGGATTTTGACTATATGCCTTTATCCTCCCTTTCTATGGAGGCGCGGCAAAAACTTACCGAAATTCGTCCGGCTACAATTTCCCAGGCCTCTCGCATCAGTGGGGTATCGCCGAGTGACATAAGTGTTTTATTAGTGTTTTTGGGAAGATAGTTCCACGTGGAACACAGCAGCTTTTGCGCTTCAAATTCGGACTCAGAGCTGGACAAACCCAAAGAATTGGCCTAAGTTTGTTAGGATGCCTGAACTTAATACATTGACGTTAACCGACCATCTCGTAAGCGGGGAGGAGTTTGGTTTAGTTTGGAATGCAGAGTACCAGTGCTATCAAACGGAACCTATTCCTAAGTCGCTGGAGAAGTACTACGAAAGTGCTGCCTATATTTCGCATTCCGATAGCGCTGATACTTTTATGGAGCGGATATATCAGCGTGCTAAAAAGATAAACCTCGACCGTAAGCTCGGTCTTGTAAAACGATTTTGTGGACAGGAAGGGGTTCTCATGGATATTGGAGCTGGCACCGGGGATTTCGTTAAACATGCCCAGGAAAGGGGTTGGGAGGCTTATGGTGTTGAACCCAATGAGGCGGCCAGAGGGCGGGCACATAACAAGGGTGTCCCTGTCTACAGCCGTATCACGGTACAGCAGGAAGCCATTTATGACGCCATAACTCTTTGGCATGTTCTCGAGCACCTCCCGGATTTGGACGAGGAAATCAAGACTATGTCTGATAGGTTGAAACCAGGGGGCTGGTTGATTGTGGCTGTGCCGAACTATAAGTCTCTTGATGCCAAATATTATAAATCCAACTGGGCCGCTTATGATGTGCCCAGACACCTCTGGCATTTTTCAAGGGGTTCGATCAAGCGACTTTTTGAGCAAAAGGGATATGAACTCCGTGCCGTAAAACCGTTATGGCTTGATGCATTTTACATTTCCTGGCTTTCTGAAACCTATAGAAAGAATCGCCTCGCTCCTTTATCGGGTGCATTGATGGGCACGGCTTCAAATCTCTACGGGGTATTCTCCAGGGAGTTTTCCTCCCATGTCTATTGTCTGCAAAAGAAGGCAGAATGATTTTTAAGGGCTTTAGACGCGTTAAATTCATTTGAACCACTAATACCCCTGCCGGAGTCCGGATGGCGGCATGTAGGCGCCTTTTCACAAGGCTTTATCGATAAGGACATTCTATTCTATTAATTATAACTATAAGCTCAGTCAATGAAAGGGGTTTTGTCCAAATCAAATATTATTGGAAGTCCAGCCTGCAAACCAAAAAGCTTTTCTACTTTTGCGCCTTAAACAAAAACACCCTATTATGAAAAATTGGATTGGGTTATTGACCTTCTTGATCCTGGCGAGTTGTCAGCAGGAGAAAATAGCCTACGTTGATAACGTTAAGTTAATGGACGGTTATAAAAAGAAGCAAGAAGTGGATGCCAGCTTTCAACTGAAATCTGAAGCCTTTGCCAGGAAGCGGGACAGTATCTCCCAGGCCTTCCAATTGGAGGCACAACAACTTCAGACCTCTACAGAGGGCATGGCGCAGGATAAGGCACAGGAGGCCTTCGGAATTCTCCAACAAAAGGGACAAATGATGGGGCAGCAGTTGCAACAGGAAGAGCAACAAATCCAACGAATGGGCCAGATGAAAATGGACAGCGTGGTGACCGAAGTTCGTGAAACCATACAGGAATACGGTACGGCAAACGGCTATCGCTTTATCCTAACCGGAGGTGAGGGCGGTAGTGTACTCTATGGAGATGAGGCTTCAGACATTACTGAGCAAGTCTTATCCCAACTCAACGACAAGGCTTCAAAGGAATAAGATCGTCCTTAAGAAACTTTAAGCCCGGAACTCTTCACAGTTCCGGGCTTTTTATTGGAGTAGGAATACGAGAAAAATCGCAGGGATAAAATATACCACAATAGTTCGAGCCCCTTCGTAGTCTTTAGCCATTCGCTGACCAAACAGCAGCATCAACAAGGCAAGGCAGGAGACCAGGGCTCCTGAGAACGCCAGGGTGTTCCCATATCCCATCACCAATTGAAACAATCCAATTCCACAGAGTATTCCGGCAGCCAATTCCGTAATTGTCAGAATAAAAAAAAGGGCGGGGACATAATTTTTAAATGGCGTCTGTAAGAAATGACTGCTAAGCCAGGCAAGATTTCCCTTCCAATCCAGAAGTTTATCCAGGCCGCTTTGAAGGAAGGTTATAATGAGAAAAACAAGCAATATGGCTTCAGCGGCGTATTCGGTCAACACATTCATAAAGGCAGTTTTTGAGAGGGCTTGGTGTGTAGCAA
>NZ_JBAVZJ010000434.1:0-7986 GCF_049588695.1 Robiginitalea sp. | reverse complement strand
AACCAAAGGTACCACCTGCATATATGCCCGAAGTCAATGTCAGTTGTAAATCTAAAATTAATTACCAGAACAGAAAAATAGGAATATACGCAATGCCTTACTTCAGAGCTGCCCGATTTATTGAAATCGGCCTGACATCCTTTTGTGGGTCCGATCAATAGCCTGCTGGTTCTTCCAGTCAATCCATTTTTGCCCCCTAAGACGGCGCATAACACCGTCGTAATTCCTCATAACCAATAGGTTATAAAAGGCTTTGCTCAAATTTGCAGGGTTTCTGGCAATAGCCCTTAAGCTCATAGAAAACCCAGGGGTGATATAGCGCATATGGTGCCAGTATCCCTCTGGCATATACAAGACTTCTCCATGTTTGAGTTTTGCCCTGTATCCGCTGGCGTGTTTTAAAGCGGGCCAGGTGTTCAGGTCAGGGGCTGAAAAGTCAATAGCCTCATGGGTGATGAGCGAATGTGGAACCTTGTAAAGAAACTTATTCTCGGATTGAGGAAAAAGAATAACCTCTTTTTCCCCCTGGAAATGAAAGTGGAAGATATTGGCGAGGTCAATGTCGTAATGCATAAACGTGTAGGAATTTCGACCGCCAAAAAAGAGCATCGGCAATCCCTTCATAAGCCTGAGGCCAAAATCAGGATACTCAAAATCCTTCTGTAGCTCGGGGACTTCTTTTAATACATTCCAGAGGAAAATCCGGTATCGGGTAGGTTCCCGTTTCAGCAGATCGATGTAATCCGCCATTTTCATTCGGGCATGGGGCTCGTTAAAACCGTCTTTGTGGTCTACTGGCCGGTCATCGTACAGCGGAACTACTTTGGATCCTGCTACCTCCTGCATATACTCCAGATTCCATTTGGTATACGCAGGCCAGTGCTCAATGGCCCTTTCAATAATTACGGGCTTTTGAGGCCGGTAATACTCCTGCAGAAAGGATTCCCTGGAGATCCGGGGTACCCTGGGTACTTTCTCGAGATGCACTGTTTAAATTCAATTTGGCCCTCAAAGGTAAGAAACCTCTGAAAAAAATTTGTAGAGCTCTTTAGGACGATCGTTTCCTTTTAGCTGCCTCATTTCTTGGAATGACGTGACCCGGCCTGGACCAGCGGGGTTTTTCTCCCAGGGGATGGAGGGCTGATTCTTCGGCCTCGATCGTTTCAGGCTTGGCCTTTTTTACAAAAGGGGGTTGGGGCGTGAGCCCGAGTGTTTTAAAGAGTTCCATGTCCTCATTGACATCGGGGTTCGGGGTTGTCAGGAGTTTATCCCCGGCAAAAATGGAATTTGCCCCGGCGAAAAAACACAAGGCCTGTCCTTCCTGGCTCATTTCAGTCCTTCCGGCGGAAAGCCGAACCTGTGTTTCGGGCATAACGATACGGGTTGTGGCAACCATCCGCACCATCTCCCAAATCGAAACCCGTTCAATATCCTCCATGGGTGTCCCGGGAACCGGCACCAATGCATTGATTGGCACAGACTCAGGCTGGGGATCGAGGGTGCTGAGTGCTACCAGCATTCCTGCGCGGTCCTCCAGTTGCTCTCCCATTCCTATAATTCCCCCACTGCAAACAGTAACATTGGTTTTCCGGACATTTCCGATAGTCTCCAGGCGATCTTCAAAGGCGCGTGTAGAAATGACATCCTTATAATAATCTTCAGAGGTGTCCAAATTGTGGTTATAAGCATATAATCCCGCTTCTGCCAAACGTTTGGCCTGATGCTCTGTCAGCATGCCGAGCGTACAACAGACTTCCATGTCCAGCTTGTTGATGGTTCGGACCATTTCCAGTACCTGGTCAAATTCCGGGCCATCCTTTACATTGCGCCATGCAGCACCCATACAAACGCGTGAACTCCCGGATTCCCGGGCCCGAAGTGCCTGAGCCTTCACCTGGGAGACAGACATCAGGTCATTCCCATCAATATCTGTGTGATACCGGGCTGCCTGGGGGCAATAACCGCAATCCTCCGGACAACCTCCTGTTTTAATGGAAATGAGGGTTGAAACCTGAACAGTATTCGAATCGTGATACGCCCTGTGGATACTGGCAGCCTGAAAAAGCAAGTCCATCAGGGGTTGATTATAGGTTCTCATGACCTCTTCACGGGTCCAGTCATGTCTGATTGCAGTCATAAATAGTATTGCTTGGTTGCTCTAATGTTCTAAATAGGGGGTATATGACTCCCCTGCCGATCAAAAATAGCCCATTGGTATTGAAACGCCAACGACATTCCTATTTAGATAGACCCTCTTTCCAAACAAATACTCACGGCATTGCCCCCGAAACCGACCGCATTCACCAATACACGCTCCAGTTTCTCAGGCCCGGGCATCTTATCCAGATAAGGCACCTCAATAAAATACTGATGTTTAAGCATCAAAATGGCGAGTTCCACACTCAGTATGCCCGAAGTCCCCAGGGTATGACCCAGTTTCCATTTGTTGGTTGTCAGGGCAGGGGTCATTTTTCCAAAAACCCGGTGTACCGCCTCCATTTCTGCTGTATCTCCTTTCAGGGTTCCCGGTGCGTGCATTACGACCACATCTACACTCTCAGGCGAAATCCCATCCAGGGCCATCTCCATGGACCGTTTGAGGCAGTCGCCACTTGCGGACATCGAGGCGCCATGCGCTATCGGCTCCGTGGCATACCCTACCCCTATGATATAAGCCAGGGACCCTTTCTTCCGGCCGGGTTCCAGACATGCCATCCCGGCGCCTTCACCCAGGACCATAGTGTTGGTTTGCTTGGCCAGGTCAAGGGCCCTACAGGGAAAATTCCCGCCCTGGCTGTAGATTTTGAGGGCTTTCATCTGAGCCAGGGTAAAGGCCGTCAGGGGGGCCTCACTCCCTCCAACCAGAAAACGGTTAGCCATTCCCGAGGTGATCCAGGCAATCCCATTTAAAACCGCATGAAGTGCGGTGGAGCAAGTAATTGAATGTGACAAGACAGGACCTGATGTCCCGAGATCCTGGGCAACCCAGGACGAAATATTGCCAAGGGTCGTATTGGGAGAAGTTTGTGGCCGGACCTTTCCGGAATTGATAAATGCCTCGTGCTGGGTTTCTAAAAGGTGAGTAGCCCCCCGGGAGGAACCTATATTCACCCCATATCCGGAGTTCCCGGTCCACCCCGCGGCCTGAATGGCTGCCCTCCCGGCCCGAATGGCATAGAGTACACTGGGGTCGAGGTGCCTGTATTGTGGATGTTGCCCCTTAAGGACTTCGATCTGGTGAAGGTCCGTTTCAGATAGCATCCCCGCCATTTCCCCTGAAAAACCCTTCCCGGATAGCGCACGAAGCCTGTGTTCCGGACTTATATACGCCTGCCAACTCGCATCCGGCCCAGAACCCAGGGCCGATAGCGAGACCATTGACATTATAGAAATTTCGGTGTCTAACATAGGTAGCGTATATCCCGTTTACAAGGTGTCCAGAAGGAGCTCCAGGGTCCCATACAGTTTTTGGAGTTCAGCAGGGGCAATAACATATGGGGGCATCAGGTACACAGTGCTTCCCAGGGGTCTTAAGAAGACACCCCTGTCCATAAAAAAAGCCATTAGTTCATCACGAACATTTCCATAGCGGGTGGTCTCGAGATCCAGATCCAGTGCCAAAATCACCCCGCAGTGCCTTGAAGACCGGATTTTCGGATGCCCATCCATACGGCTGAGGAAATCCCGATGCGCCTGTTCTATTCGCCTTATCCCGCTTTGAATATTCTCCGAAACGAAGAGTTCAAGGGCTGCCAGGGCTGCTGTGCAAGCCAATGGGTTGGCGGTATACGTATGCCCGTGGAAGAAACCCCGGGAAACTTCATCCCCGTAAAACGCCTGGAATATCTCTGCAGTGCACGAGGTAATCGCCATGGGCAACAGCCCTGCCGTCAAAGCCTTGGACAAGCAAATGATATCCGGTTTGGTGGGCATTTTCTCGGAGGCAAAACAATTACCTGTTTTGCCAAAACCTGTCATCACTTCATCCGCTATTAAAAGCACCCCTTTCCTTTTGAGGAAATTCAAAAGCGCCTCAAGGCCCAAAGGATTGTGCATTTTCATCGCTGCGGCCCCCTGTACAAGGGGTTCATAGACAAAAGCTGCCACTTCCTGAGTCGTGAGGATTTCCTCCAGGGTACGGAGTATTTCGATGGGTTCTTCCTTTAAAGGCACCGGAATTCGTATCACCTCCAAACTGAAATCTTTAAAAGGCCCATTGTAAACGGATAATCCCGAAACGGACATAGCCCCGAAGGTGTCCCCGTGGAACCCATCCTCAAAGGCGAGGAGGACTTTCCTTGGCCTTCCCAGGTTGAAATGGTATTGCAGGGCCATTTTTACACCTACTTCAACGGCCGTCGAACCGTTGTCTGAAAAAAACAGGCGCTCTTGATTTTTGGGAAGCAGGGGTATGAGTTTCTCGGAAAGGGCCACGGCAGGTTCGTGGGTAAACCCGCTGAAAACGACCTGATCCAGACGCTGCATCTGGGCATATACCCGGGAAGTTATATACGGGTTGCAATGGCCATAAACCGCAGTGTACCAGGAAGAAATCCCATCGATATAGGCGTTGCCTTCCTCATCGTAGAGGTAAACCCCTTCCGCCCGGGATATCGCAAGCATTTCGGGATGCGTTTTATGTTGGGTCAGGGGGTGCCAGATGAATTTCTGGTCTCGTTTTGACAGGGTTTCCAAAATATCCGTTTTAGAAGAAACTATTATATACAAAGATCAGAATAACCGGGCGAATCGCACAGGGATCAACCCATTTCGTTCACACCTTTCCCGGGGACTTGAATGCAAATCCATTACATCAGCTTGTATTGCCTCAGGGCAGGCTGTAAGTTTTCCGCCAACGACCGAACAACGGTTTTATCGAATACGGCCTGTTCCTCGATCCGGCCCAGTACCGGGCATGCTGTTTTTGTCCTGATAATCCCTTCTGTTGAAGGGTGTCGGTTTCCGCTAAACAGTATATATGGCCTGAAACCCTTTTCTTTAAGGACTCTTAGGGTAAGAAGGGTGTGGTTGATACTCCCAAGGTAATGACGCGAAACCACAACAACTTCGTACTCCGGACGGATCAGATCCAGGATGGTGTCCTTCTGATTCAGGGGTACGAGTAAGCCTCCCGCTCCCTCGATGACCAGATGATTGTCTGTACGGGGTGGGACGATTTGGCTTAAATCAATGGTGACCTGATCGATCTCGGCCGCAGCATGGGGACTCATAGGGGTATTGAGCGCATACGAGTTCGGGTGAATCACCGTTCGGCTATTGCTGACGAGTTTACGAATTTTATGACTGTCCGAATTTTCAAGATCTCCGGCCTGCACAGGCTTCCAGTAATCTGCCTGCAAGGCCTCGGTTAAAACAGCCGCCGCCATGGTCTTTCCTACTTCGGTTGAAATACCCGTCACAAATACACGTGTCATAGACTATCCCCTTGTGATCATTTCACATTGTAAACATCGGTATTTGGGCGGTTCGAGAAAAGGAAATAACCGATATACCAATCGGGACCTGTCTAGAAATCGCTCCGATCGGGTCGCCTTGCAATTCGGACACACTATTGGGTGGCCGTCTTTATCAATGGCGTATCTGCGGACACTATCATAGATGTCCTGTGCCTTTTTCCTGTCCTCCTGGTATACCATCACCTTAACACCTCCGATAGCGGCAGCGATAAAAGGGTCGGCCTGCAGAATATTAGCATCCTTCAGAAAAACAGGAATACCTTCAGATTCCAGTTTTGCCTTTAGGAGTTCCGCATCTGCCACGTAGTCAAAAGCACCGAGTGTGTGGTAATTACTGTTCATTCCTCCTTCATCTTAAGCGACTGCTCCAAGATAGTCAAAACTCCTCGTATTTCTTCCGCGGTGTTAAAAGCGTGTAAGCTGAAACGGAGGCACTCCCTTCCCCTGGCAACTGTCGGCGACAGTATAGGTTTAACATCGTAACCTTTGGCCCTGAGCGCTGTCGAGAGGGCCTTCACCCGTTCATTCCCGCCTATTTCACAGCAGTGTATGGCTGCCCGTGCCTCCGGGAAATACCCTGTTAGCCCTCGTTCTTTTATGCTTGCGGTGAAAAGTGATATATTTTGCCTGAGACTTTCCTGTGCCCGGCTGCCCTCTGGCCCGCTAAGCCATTCATAAGCCCTTGAGATGGCATAAACTCCGGAAGGGGGAAGTGCGGTGGTATAGATTAAACTCCGGCTGTAGTTGATCAGGTAATCCTTTAACATACTGCTGCCCAGTATGGCTGCCCCATGGCATCCGAGCGCCTTTCCAAAGGTGATAATACGGGCAAAAACCAAATCCTCACAACCTGCCTCAATGACTGCACCCCTGCCCTGAGGCCCCAGTACCCCGGCCGCATGGGCCTCATCCAAAATCAGTCGATATCCTTCCTGCTGGCAATACCCTGCCAGGGCAGTGATATCCGGACCATCGCCTTCCATTGAATAAACGGTCTCGGCAATGACATAGACCTCAGAACCTTCTGGAATACTCCCTCCGAGGACCCTTGAGACCCGCGCCCGCAGGGAGTCCAGGTTGTTATGGTCGAATTTGTAGCTCTTCGCCTTACCCAGGGCAATCCCATCCCGGATACTGGCATGGACTGAAGTGTCATAAAAAATATAGTCGTTCCGCTGGAGCAGGGCGGACAACAACCCGAGGTTGGCGTCGAAACCTGAATTGAAGATCAGAGCCGCCTGAGCCTCGTGAAAATCAGCCACAATTGCCTCCGTATCCTCAAAGAGGTGGTGGTTCCCACTGATCAGGCGCGAACCCGTACTACCCGACGCAAATTCCACCGCATTTTCCACTTCAGACTGCGCAAAACCCAGGTAATCGTTGGAGGAGAAATCTACCCCAGAAATTGGTGACTTCAAACTACGAAAAGCCCCTTCTTCTCTACGCTGTCTTAACTTCTTCAGGAGTTTGTCAGGAAAATCTTCCATGTTGTAAAAATACGACTTCGCTGAATTCCGTGGTCTCTGTCGCTACTATTGGATAAAAAAAAACCCGCATCTGCCGATGCGGGTTCTTGATTAATTTCAACAGTTTTTAGTCCGCAAGGACGATAATCTTGTTGTTTTTCAATTCCACCGTTCCGCTCGTAATCTTCAGTACCGTCTTGCCATCTGAACCTTTCGAAAACCGGCTGCGGAATTCTTCTTCGATCTCCAGGTTGCCCGCAATTTTAACGCTCCCTTCCTGCAGGAGGGATACGATGGGTGCGTGATCCTGAAACATCTGAAATTCCCCATCCACGCCCGGAACAGTAACGGAGGTAACTTCTCCGGAAAACAGGGTAGCCTCTGGGGATACAATCTCTAGGTGCATAGGTATAAGTTTCTGTTAAACGTGCCTGTTGTTCACTTTTGGACCGGCTAGACTTCTGCCAGCATTTTTTCTCCGGCTTCTATAGCCTCCTCAATACTTCCTTTGAGGTTAAAAGCGGACTCGGGCAGGTGATCTAACTCTCCGTCCATGATCATGGTAAATCCTTTAATGGTCTCTTTAATGTCTACAAAGACACCCGGAATCCCCGTGAATTGTTCAGCCACGTGGAAAGGTTGAGACAAGAATCGCTGTACCCGTCGGGCGCGGGCCACGGCGAGCTTATCCTCTTCTGAGAGCTCTTCCATCCCCAGAATCGCGATAATATCCTGAAGTTCCTTGTAACGCTGAAGCAACTCCTTTACCCGCTGGGCACAGTCGTAATGTTCTTTTCCAAGAACCTCAGGCGTAAGGATACGGGAGGTCGAATCCAAAGGATCCACCGCCGGGTATATCCCGAGCTCGGCAATTTTACGAGAGAGTACAGTGGTCGCATCAAGGTGGGCAAATGTTGTTGCCGGTGCCGGATCCGTAAGGTCATCCGCAGGAACATAGACGGCCTGAACAGAAGTAATCGATCCTCTTTTGGTCGAGGTGATACGCTCCTGCATGGCTCCCATTTCAGTAGCCAGGGTAGGTT